>CAKPXD010000188.1 GCA_934201655.1 uncultured Streptococcus sp.
ACGTATCTCTACTTTCTCTGTAGGACCAGGACGTGAACAAACAAACATTCTTGAAAGTGTTTGGTCAAATATCTAATAATGAAGACAAAGAATCTAGAAAACTAGGTTCTTTTTTGTAGTCAGTAAACAGAATAAGGCCATATATGACTTGATAACTGTTAGAAAAAACGCGTGTCAATTTTTCGATAGTATTAGGAAAGAAGTCTTTCTATTTAATTAGTTTTTCGGTATAATATGGTTTGATTAAATGAAAATTAACGAGAACCTACTTTCATAATTTAGGAGTATGTTCACAATTGTAACAAAGAGAATAAGTGAGCAGATTTCCTAAGAACTTTGGATAAGAGGTGAGTAATGAATAAGGTTGTATTTGTTTGTCTGGGAAATATTTGTCGAAGCCCTATGGCGGAGTTTGTAATGAAAGCGCTTGACCAGGATGAGTCTTTGCATATCGAAAGTCGTGCAACTTCTTCTTGGGAACATGGAAATCCAGTTCACCAAGGAACCCAAAATATTTTAAGGCAATATGCAGTTTCTTTTGATTCTTCCAAAAGTTCACAACAGATAAGTCGGTCAGATTTTGAATTCTTTGATCTGATTTTGGGGATGGATGAGTCAAATGTTGAGGATCTTCTACAAGTATCTGCGGGTCGTTATGACGATAAAATTAAGCTCTTTAGACCTGGCGGGGTTCCGGACCCATGGTACACGGGTGATTTTGAAGAAACATACAAATTGGTAACTGCAGGTTGCCAAGACTGGTTACAGTGGATTAAGGATAGACAATGAATTTTAAACAGCTAAAGAATTTTGATTTCAAAAATATTGATCGTAATCGATTTGAGCGTATCACGGTAGGGATTATTATTTTATGCGCTCTGTCCTTGTTGTTGGTGACTATAAAAACGCAACATTCTATTAAAATTGATGGGACTAAAATTACCTATAAAGGCCAGATGCAGAACCATCGTTTAAACGGCCAAGGAACTCTGACTTATGATAATGGTGATACCTATACGGGTGGATTTAAAAATGGTTCCTTTAATGGTAAAGGAACTTTTAAATCTCACGAAGGTTGGACTTATGAAGGTGTGTTCAAGTCTGGTCAAGCAGATGGGCAAGGAAAATTGACTACTGAAAATAAGGCTATCTACAAAGGAAAATTTAAACAGGGGATTTTTAAAGGATGAGAATTAACTGGTTTTCTTATATTCGTGTGACAGGGCTTTTTTTGGTTCTTGTCTATCATTTCTTCCCAAGTATTCTTCCTGGGGGATTCATTGGTGTTGATGTCTTCTTTACCTTTTCAGGCTATCTAATCACGGCACTTTTGATTGATGAGGTATCTAGGACGCATCGCATTGATTATCTTGGTTTTATGCGACGACGCTTTTACCGTATAGTACCACCACTTATACTGATGGTGCTTATATGTACCCCTTTAGCACTCTTGGTTCGAAATGATTTTATTGCAGGCATCGGGCGCCAGATCACCTCTGTTATCGGTTTTGTAACTAACTATTATGAAATTTTAACTGGGGGGAATTATGAGAATCAGTTTAACCAGCATATCTACCTCCACACATGGAGTTTGGCTATTGAGGTTCATTATTATATTCTCTGGGGTGCCTTACTTTGGTTCCTAGCAAAGCGTGTTAAGCATCAAAATCAATTTAGAAGCCTAGTTTTCATGCTATCTCTTGCTTGCTTTACGGTGAGTTTCCTCTCAATGTTTATTGGTGCTTTCTTTGTTGATGGTTTTTCCCGTTTGTATTTTTCTTCAATTACGCATGCTTATCCTTTCTTTTTAGGTTCGCTATTTGCGACGCTTTCAGGTGTACATGAGACGACTGCTAGGTTCAAGAAAAATGTTCGCCTATGGGAACTTAAAAAGACGGTCCTTTATATGGTTGGTGGCTTTGCTCTGCTCTTATTGTTGGGCTTAGTCCTTCATTTTGAAGAACGTATTACCTATCTATTTGGGTTTGTTTTGGCTAGTTTGTTTACGGCTGTCATGATTTACTCTGCACGTATTCTCCATGAGAAGTTACTTGGTAAATCAGAGCCTGCTGTTATTAGTTATTTAGCGGAAATCAGCTACAGCGTCTATTTGTTCCATTGGCCCCTATATATTATCTTTAGCCAATTAACCAATAATATCATTGCAGTCATACTGACAACAATTTTGTCAATTGTTTTTGCGACACTTTCCTACTATATAATAGAGCCATTTATTGCAGGAAGAAAGGCAAGTATCTTTGGAATAGATTTGGACTTGACACCTTACCGACATATTGTGCTCTATATCTTCAGTGGGCTCACCTTAATTACAGTGCTCATTTCTCTCTTTGCACCAGCTGTTGGGAACTTTGAGAAAGACTTGGAAGCTAACGGATTGTCACAAGCTCAAACTAAGATGAAATTGACGCGTACAAATGCGGAGAACAGTCAGGCTACTTCATTTGGTGTGAATAAAGGAGTGACAATTCTAGGGGACTCTGTTGCTCTTAGGTCGAAAGATCAGATTGAATCAAGTATTGATAATGTCGCTATAGATGCAGTAGTCAGCCGTAATCTATCAACAATTAATGACTTACTTAAAGATTATGCGGATAGTAACGCTCTTGCCAAGGATGTTGTTATTGCTGGTGGTGTTAATGAGATTGATGATTACAAAGGTGTTATTAATAAAATTATCAAGAATTTACCTAAGGGTCACCGCATTATCTTTGTGACACCATACAATGGTAGTA
>CAKPXD010000189.1 GCA_934201655.1 uncultured Streptococcus sp.
CTGGAACAGTGTCTTTTGTACAAGTTTGGTTCAAAGATAAAGATTCTAAAAAAGAAACGATAGCTCAAGAAATTTTCCAAGAGCAGCTTCTTAAAAATGAAGATGATATTAATTACAATAGGCTAGTAGAATGTTATTATTACGGTGGTGAAAAATACAAAGAGAAATTATTAAGTACGGAAAAATTTTTAAGACTTATAAAAAAACGTGAAAAGTATTTAATTCGAAGGGATAAAAATAATAGATACAGCTATAAATCAGGGTTTAATCCCCAAAATAACATATCCCCTACCAGACATTATCTTCCATAGGTCTAAAAAAAAGAAATTTCCAATGAACAATTTCGTATCTAATCGCCAAAACTGAATGTTTGTATGTACTCAACTGGAAAGGCAGGTGTTTCCATGAGAACTGAACCCAAAATGCTCGATTTAATTTTACAAACAGCAAAAACTCTAAAAGTCGAGGCTGTCGCTATGTCTGGTTCACGAACGGATACAAAAGCACCAAAAGACGAGTTTCAAGACTATGATGTTGTTTTTGTCGTGGATGACTTAGATACTCTAACAAGCAATCTTGCTTGGTTGGACCAGTTTGGCGAACGTATCATTGAGCAACATAATGTCCTAGGCAACCGTCGACTTTATCTCATGCTCTTTGAAGATGGTAACCGTATTGATTTAACTATCTGCCCCAAAAATCATATCCAAGAATGGGTGGATAGCGAAGCGGATTTCACGGTGCTAGAGGACCCTAAGAACTTGTTTGCGCCTTATTCTTCAAATCCTCAGCGTTACTGGACAAGTCCAGCTAGTGAGATTGATTTTGAAAAAGCCTGCAATGAATTTTGGTGGGTTTCCGCCTATGTGGTCAAGGGAATCTGTCGCAAGCAACTTCTCTATGCGACTGACCATCTCTACGGTATTTGCCAACAAGAACTCTTGAAGGTCTTGGCTTGGCAGGTTGCAAGTGATAGGGGAACAGTCGATATTGGTAAGAACTATAAATATCTCTGTAACTATTTACCTACTGAGAAAGAGAAGGAAATCTCTGCTCTCCTTGATTTTTCAAGTGTAGAAAAACTTACTCAGTCATTGTTTGCTACGATGCATCTTTTCCACAGGGAAGCTCAAATCCTTGCTCAAAAGATGGGATTTGACTACGATAAAGAGGTGGCTGAGAAGATGATGAGATATGCTGAGGAAAACCTTCTAAATCATTAAAAAAATAAAGAACGAAACTTAAAAGATTAAACTACAGAGAGGATAGTTTGGTTATATAAAGTAACTGAAATTCTTTTCTATAAAACCTACTCTACATTCTTTGAAAGGAGTTGAACACGCCCTAAATGCTGGGTGAAAACTCCTGACGCATCTTTTAAAACGTATTTTAAACTACAGAAAGGATAATTTGGTTACTAGAGGTAACTGAACACGGGACTAATTTCTTATGAAAAAAGATAAATCGTCTAGGGTTCATTGAACCCTGCATCGATTTCCTATTTTTCTTCAGAAATTTTCGGCAGGCCGAAACGTCCCTTTGTATCTTATATGAGTAATATCCAAAATATGTCCTTGGAGGACATCATGGGAGAGCGCTTTGGTCGCTACTCCAAATATATCATTCAAGACCGGGCTTTGCCAGACATTCGGGATGGATTGAAGCCGGTTCAACGCCGTATTCTTTATTCTATGAATAAGGATGGCAATACCTTTGACAAGAGCTACCGTAAGTCGGCCAAGTCTGTCGGGAATATTATGGGGAATTTCCACCCACACGGAGATTCTTCTATCTATGATGCCATGGTTCGTATGTCTCAGGACTGGAAAAACCGTGAGATTCTAGTTGAAATGCACGGTAACAATGGTTCTATGGACGGAGATCCACCTGCGGCTATGCGTTATACGGAAGCTCGTTTATCAGAGATTGCAGGCTACCTTCTTCAAGATATCGATAAAAAGACAGTTCCCTTTGCTTGGAACTTTGACGATACCGAGAAAGAACCGACAGTCTTACCAGCAGCCTTTCCAAACCTTTTAGTCAATGGTTCAACAGGTATTTCAGCTGGTTATGCCACAGATATTCCACCGCATAATTTGGCTGAAGTTATCGATGCGACAGTCTACATGATTGATCACCCAACTGCCAAGGTGGAGAAGTTGATGGAATTCTTGCCTGGGCCAGACTTTCCTACAGGAGCGATCATACAAGGTCGTGACGAGATCAAAAAGGCCTATGAAACTGGTAAGGGGCGCGTGGTTGTTCGTTCCAAGACTGAAATTGAGAAGTTAAAAGGTGGTAAGGAACAAATCGTTATCACTGAGATTCCTTATGAGATTAATAAGGCTAACTTGGTTAAGAAAATTGATGAAGTCCGTGTCAATAACAAGGTGGCAGGTATTGCTGAGGTTCGAGATGAGTCTGACCGTGACGGTCTTCGCATTGCTATCGAACTCAAGAAAGATGCGAACACAGAGCTTGTTCTCAACTATCTTTTCAAGTATACTGACTTACAAATCAACTACAACTTCAACATGGTTGCGATTGACAATTTCACCCCTCGTCAGGTTGGAATTGTGCCCGTCTTATCTAGCTATATTGCCCACCGTCGTGAAGTAATCTTGGCACGTTCTCGCTTTGACAAGGAAAAGGCTGAAAAACGTCTCCATATCGTAGAAGGTTTGATTCGTGTCATCTCTATTTTAGATGAAGTCATTGCTCTTATCCGTGCTTCTGAGAACAAGGC
>CAKPXD010000190.1 GCA_934201655.1 uncultured Streptococcus sp.
TAAATTATCATCAATCCTTTTAGGAACTGTTTCAGGTGTGGCTGTTGCCTTGTTTCTAACAAGTGAAAAGGGGAAACGTGTTACTAGTCAGGCACAAGACTTTATTGAAGATCTGAGAGAAGATCCAGAATATGCTAAGGAACAAGCAATCGAAAAATTGACAGAAGTCAAAGAACAAACCAGAGATTTTGTTCTAAAGACAAAAGAACAAGTAGAATCAGGCGAAATTACCTTGGATTCAGTTCTTGAGAAATCTAAATCTTTAGCTCAACAAGCTACTGAAGCTTCAAAAGTGACCTTGAACAGTCTCAAGGAACAATTGGAAGAAAAAGTAGTTGTTGAAGACCCAGAAGACGGTCAAGAAATCATCATCGAAATCAAAGAAGATTAAAATAGAAATCACCATTTTTGATTCCCTTAGAGTCGGAGATGGTGATTTTTTTCTTGAGGCAAGTCTTTGTGGTATAATAAATACTATGCAGAAGAAACCAACATCAGCTTATGTGCACATTCCATTTTGTACACAAATTTGTTATTATTGTGACTTTTCTAAGGTCTTTATTAAAAATCAACCAGTAGACAGCTATCTAGAACATCTACTGCAAGAATTTCATTCTTATGACATTCAGAAGTTGCGTACTCTCTATATTGGAGGTGGAACACCGACAGCCTTGTCCGCGCCACAGTTAGAGGTACTTCTGGATGGATTGACTAAAAACTTAGATTTGTCAGTCTTAGAAGAATTAACCATTGAGGCTAATCCCGGTGATTTGGATGAGGATAAGATTGCAGTTTTGAAAAATTCAGCAGTCAACCGTGTCTCACTGGGTGTCCAAACCTTTGATGACAAAATGCTGAAAAAAATTGGTCGTAGTCATTTAGAGAAAGATATCTATGAAAATATTGATCGTCTCAAGTTAGCAGGATTTGATAATATTTCCATTGACTTGATCTACGCTCTTCCTGGTCAGACTATGGACCAGGTTAAGGACAATGTTGCCAAGGCCATCGCTTTGGATATTCCCCACATGAGTCTCTATAGCTTGATTTTGGAAAACCATACGGTCTTTATGAATCGTATGCGTCGTGGGAAATTACCACTTCCTAAAGAAGAAGTAGAAGCTGAGATGTTTGAGTATATCATTGTCGAGCTAGAAAGAGCTGGCTTTGAGCATTATGAAATTTCAAATTTTTCAAAACCTGGCTTTGAAAGTCGTCACAATCTTATGTACTGGGACAATGCTGAGTATTATGGTATAGGTGCAGGTGCGTCTGGCTATGTAAACGGTGTTCGCTATAAAAATCATGGGCCTATCCGCCATTATCTAAAGGCAGTAGAAGAAGGCAATGCTCGCATCAATGAAGAGCACCTGAGTCTAAGGGAACAAATGGAAGAAGAGATGTTCCTTGGCCTTCGTAAGAAGTCAGGTGTTTCCATGAAACGATTTGAAGAGAAATTTGGCACATCTTTTGACAATTTATATGGTCAAGTTGTAAGAGATTTGTGTCATCAAGGTCTTTTACAAGTAGCAGGTCAACAAATACGAATGACAAAAAAAGGTCTCTTTTTAGGAGATACAGTAGCAGAACGATTTATATTGGAGTAGAATTATGGGCTTAACTTATCAAATGAAGATGAAAATTCCTTTTGATATGGCTGATATGAATGGCCATATCAAACTACCAGACGTTATCTTGTTGTCCCTGCAAGTATCAGGAATGCAATCCATTAATCTAGGAGTGAGTGACAAGGATGTTTTAGAACAGTATAATCTAGTCTGGATTATCACTGATTATGATATCGATGTTGTACGTTTACCTCAATTTGCTGAGGAAATCACAATTGAAACGGAAGCCTTGACTTACAATCGTCTATTTTGCTACCGCCGATTTACTATTTATGATGAAGCTGGTCAAGAAATTATTCACATGGTAGCCACCTTTGTCCTTATGGATCGTGAGAGTCGGAAGGTTCATCCTGTAGTTCCAGAAATTGTCGCACCCTATCAATCTGAGTTTTCTAAAAAACTCCTTCGTGGGCCAAAATATGCAGATCTAGAAGAAGCGATTAGAAAAGACTACCACGTTCGTTTTTATGACTTGGATATGAATGGCCACGTCAATAATAGCAAATACCTAGACTGGATTTTTGAGGTCATGGGAGCAGATTTTCTGACCAATCATATTCCTAAAAAAATCAACCTCAAATATGTCAAGGAAGTTCGACCAGGTGGTATGATTACTTCTAGTTACGAATTGAATCAACTAGAAAGCAATCACCAAGTCACAAGTGATGGTGATATCAATGCTCAGGCAAAGATAATTTGGCAAGAAATTAACACAGATTAGAAAGTAATATATGACTTATAAAGGCTATTTAATTGATTTAGACGGTACAATTTATAAAGGAAAAGATAGAATTCCAGCGGGAGAAGCTTTTGTACATGAGCTGCAGAAAAGAGAGATCCCTTATCTCTTTGTGACAAATAATACCACTCGTACACCTGAAAGTGTCCAAGAGATGTTGGCAAATCAGTTTAACATTGACACGCCTGTATCGACAATCTATACTGCAACCTTAGCGACCATTGATTACATGAATGACCTGGGACTTGAAAAGACCGTTTATGTGATTGGAGAAGCAGGGCTCAAGGAAGCTATTCGAGCAGCTGGTTATGTTGAAGATAAAGAAAATCCAGCCTATGTGGTTGTAGGTTTGGACTGGCAAGTTGACT
>CAKPXD010000191.1 GCA_934201655.1 uncultured Streptococcus sp.
AGGTTAATGGTTTGTAGGGCTTTAAGAACGTCTTCGCGTTCGTATTTGACACCACGAAGGATATCTTCTACTGCTGCAACATCTTCGATACCAAAGAAGTCACCGTAGATCTTGATATCTTGAATTTTTGATTCAATGACATTAGCGAAGATTTCCACCTTACCGCTTGGGAATTTTGTGCCACGACGGACATTGTATTCAGGAGACTTCCCATAGTTCCAGTCCCAGGTACCGAACTTGGTTTCCTTGATACGATTGATTTCAGACAATTCTTCATCTGAGAAGACATATTCTGTCATCTCAGGGTATTCTTTCTTCATGTAGTCCAAAAGCAAGTCACGGAACTCTTCAACCGTGATTTTTTCTGGCAACTCATCGATGATATTGGTCACACGAGCACGGACTGATTTAACCCCTTTGGACTCAAACTTGTCTTTAGATACCTTGAGAGCATTGGCAAGGACTGACAAATCAACGTCAAAAAGAAGGCAACCATGGTGCATGATCCGACCATTGATGTAAGCTTGGGCATTTCCACAGAATTTCTTGCCATCAATCTCTAAGTCGTTACGACCCGTGAATTCAGCCTTAACCCCAAGTTGAGCCAAGGTGTTGATCACAGGAGTTGAGAAGCTCTTGAAGTCAAAGGCCTTGTTTTCATCTTCTTTTGAAATGATGGTGTAGTTGAGGTTGTTCAAATCGTGATAAACAGCCCCACCACCACTGATCCGGCGAACCACTTCAATCCCATGCTCCCGAACATAGTCACGGTTGATTTCTTCGATGGTATTTTGGTGACGACCAACGATAATCGAAGGTTTGTTAATCCAAAGAAGGAAGATTTGATCCTCATCCAAGAGGTGCTTAAAAGCATACTCTTCTAAAGCAATATTAAAAGCAGTATCATTTGAATAATTAATAATGTATTTCATAGTAATTCCAAAAATTCGTTTTATAAATCCTACTCAAAGTAATATGAGAGTTAGTAAGAAATAGTTGACTTTCACTTGAATTTTCTGAAGTAGTAAAAAGAAATGTAACGATAACTTCGTTACATTTCTCGGAAAAATTGAGACAAGTGGCTCAATTTTTAGGCATAGAACTCTAAAAGAGGTCGCTGCCGTCCGTACTACTTTAAGAAAATTTAGTTGAAAGAATACTATTATTTCTTCTTAGGTGAGTGAACAGCCAAGCCAAGTACATCCGCAAAGGCTTCATACATCACTTCTGAGAAGGTAGGGTGTCCGTGGATGGTCTTGAGCATTTCTTCTACAGTGATTTCCATCTCAATGATGGTAGAAGCTTCGTTGATCAATTCAGCTGCTGCTGGACCAATGATGTGAACCCCAAGAACTTCACCATATTTCTTGTCTGCAATGACTTTAACAAAGCCTTGAGCAGCATCTGATGCAATGGCACGACCGTTCGCCGCAAAGTTAAACTTACCGATTTGAATATCGTATTTTTCACGAGCTTGTTCTTCTGTCAAACCAACTGCTGCAACTTCTGGAAGTGTATAGATGGCTGCAGGTGTCAAGTTCAATTTGGCAACAGCATGATTTCCCTTAAGAGCATTTTCAGCCGCCACTTCACCCATACGGAAGGCAGCGTGAGCCAACATCTTGGTACCGTTAATATCACCTGGTGCATAGATACCTGGAACAGACGTTTCCATGTATTCATTAACCTTGATCCGTCCACGATCCAATTCAAATTCAACATCTCCGATACCTTCAAGGTCTGGAACACGACCGATTGAAAGAAGAGCTTTATTCGCGATGATATCATCTTTGCCTTCAACCTTGATACGGAGTTTGCCATCTTCTTCAATGATTTCTTGCAGTTTTGTATCGGTCAAGATGGTCATACCCTTGCGTTCAAGGATCAAGCGAAGGTTCTTAGATACTTCTGCATCCATAGCTGGAACGATGCGGTCCATCATTTCGATAACAGTTACTTTTGAACCGAATGTCATGAAGGCTTGACCAAGTTCGATACCAACAACACCACCACCGATGATGACAAGGCTTTCTGGGACTTCGTTCATATCCAAGATATCATCACTAGTCATGACAAGTGGAGATTCCATACCTGGAACGTTAATCTTGCTGACTTTTGAACCACCAGCAAGGATGATTTTCTTCGTTTCAAGCAATTCAGAACCGTTGATCAAGACATTCTTATCCTTAGTGATAGTACCGATTCCTTTATGAACATCCACTCCGTAGCTGCGAAGAAGTCCTGCAACACCACCGACGAGGGTATTTACGACCTTGTTCTTGGTTTCAAGAACCTTATCCATATCTACTGAGAAACTTGGATTTTCAATGATAATACCACGGTTTGCTGCATGACCAATATTTTCAATAATTTCAGCATTGTGGAGGTAAGTCTTAGTTGGGATACATCCGCGGTTCAAGCATGTTCCACCAAGTTCAGATTTCTCAACAAGAGCAACCTTACCACCTAATTGAGCTGCCTTAATAGCAGATACGTAACCAGCAGGACCCCCACCGATCACTACGATATCATAAGCATCATCGCTCTTATTGTCATCGTTTGAAGCACTTGCTGCAGCTGGTGCTGGACTTGCTTCTGGTGCAGCTCCTCCAGCGGTTGGGATGTTTTCCCCTTCTTCACCAAGATAACCGATTACTTCTGTTACAGGAACAGTTTCTCCATCC
>CAKPXD010000192.1 GCA_934201655.1 uncultured Streptococcus sp.
GCTCCTACCAAGACAGAGACAAGATAGAGAAGAGCATTTGAAGTAAGGGCGATAACGAAGATTCCTCCGTGAGGAGCCATGAGTTTGATATTTGCAAGACCAACAAGTCCACCTGCTACTGCTGAACCGAGGATAAAGCTTGGGATAGCACGAGCTGGGTCAGCTGCACCAAATGGAATCGCACCTTCAGTGATGAATGACAATCCCATGACGATGTTCGTCAAACCAGAGTTACGTTCTTCTTTCGTAAATTTATTTTTAAAGAGAAGTGTTGCCACAAAGATTGCAAGTGGTGGAACCATTCCTCCAGCCATAACTGCTGCCATGGCTACTGAACCACCTGTTGCCACTGTTGCTGCAAGAGTACCAGTACCAAAGACGTAGGCAGCTTTATTGACAGGTCCACCCATATCGACAGCCATCATTCCTCCAAGAACGACTCCAAGAAGGACAGCTGAACCACCTTCAAGACCACCAAGGAAGTTGTTCATACCAGTGTTGATTGCGGCCATTGGGATATTTACAGCCAACATGACAAATCCTGTCAAGATTGTTCCAAGAAGTGGCAAGAGTAGGATTGATTTAGCACCTTCAAGGGAGCGAGGAACCTTCACGTATTTCTTAATCAAGAGCACCAAGGCACCTGCTATAAATCCACCAACAAGGGCTCCAAGGAAACCTGATGATACTCCTGCAAGTGCTGAAGTTGCTTCACCACCTTGTGCGTAAGGGATTTTACCAAAGGCATAACCTTCTTTAGCGATAGCACCAGCTACGAAACCGGCTACCAAACCTGGTTTTTCTGCGATTGAGTAAGCAACATATCCTGCAAATACTGGAAGCATCAAACCGAAGGCTGATCCACCGATTTTCATGAACATAGAAGCTAGCTCGTGGTATGATCCAAGATTTCCAAGGCTCTCATTTGGAACACCCAAAGCACCATCGATCAAGAAGGCAAGGGCAATCATGATACCTCCACCGATAACGAATGGCAACATTTGGGATACACCACTCATCAAGTGTTTGTAGAAGGCACCACCGATACTTTGTTTTTCATTAGATGCTGTTGTTGCTTTTGCTCCATTAGCAGCATGGTAAACTTCAGCATTCCCAGAAAGAGCAAGGTTGATCAATTCTTCAGTTTTACGGATACCGTCTGCTACTGGACGATTTACCAATGGTTTACCATCGAAACGATCCATTTCAACTGCTTTATCTGCAGCGATAATTACAGCTTTAGCCTTGCGAATATCTTCTGCTGTCAATTGGTTACCGACACCACTAGCACCGTTGGTTTCAACCTTGATACCAACACCCATTTCAGCAGCCACTTTTTGAAGAGCTTCTTGAGCCATATAAGTGTGGGCAATTCCTGTTGTACAAGCAGTCACAGCAACGATAAAGTCATCAGAACTATTTGCAGGTGTTTGAACTGGCTCTTGAGCTTTTTCTGAAGCTTGGTCAAAGAGTTCAATGACTTGATCAGCTGATGTTACTTGACGAAGTTTATCAGCAAATCCGTCTTTCATCAAATATTGTGACAATTCTGCCAAGGCAGCCAAGTGAGTATCATTGGCACCTTCTGGAGCAGCAATCATAAAGAAGAGGTCAGTTGCTTGTCCGTCTAAACTTTCATAGTCAACACCCTTGTTTGACTTAGCAAAGAGAACAGTCGCTTCCTTAACAGCAGCATTTTTGCTGTGTGGCATAGCGATACCGTCGCCCAAGCCTGTAGAAGTCAAAGCTTCACGCGCTAAAATTCCTTCTTTAAAGGTTTCAAAATCTGTCACATATCCGTGTTCAACCAAGCTATGAATCATTTCTTCGATAGCTGCTGTTTTTTCAGTTGCTTGCAAATCAAGCAACATGACATCTTTTCTCAATAAATCTTGAATTTTCATCTTTTTTCTACCTCAACTTTTTCATAAGTTTCTTTAATAAATGCTGCAGTTGCCAAATCATCTGAGAAGGTGGTCGCAGTTCCACATGCCACTCCCCACTTGAAGGCTTCTACTGCGTCTTTTGATTTGACAAACTCACCCGTAAATCCAGCAACCATCGAGTCACCAGCACCAACTGAGTTTTTCACGGTTTCTTTAATCGGTTTAGCAAAGTATGCTCCATCTGATGTTACCAGAAGAGCTCCATCTCCAGCCATAGAGATAATAACGTTTTGAGCACCCTTAGCCAGTAATTCTCGAGCGTATTTTTCAATCTCATCTAAGCCCTCGAGTTTCACTCCAAAAATAGCTCCCAGTTCATGATTATTTGGTTTGACCAAAAGTGGTTGATAATCCAAACTATCGATTAAGGTCTGACCTTCAAAATCACAAACTACTTGAGCACCCGTTTGACGAGTCAAGGCAATCAAATCCTTATAGATAACATTGCCTAAGTTCTTTGCACTAGAACCAGCAAATACTACAGTATCTTCTGCTGTCAGACTCGAAAGAATAGCTTTTAACTCTTCAAGCTGTTCTAGCTCAACATTAGGACCAGTCCCATTGATTTCTGTTTCTTGATCCGCTTTGATTTTGACATTGATACGCGTATCTTCTGCTACTTGAACAAATTGCGTTTCAATTTGTTCTTCAGCCAAAGTATCTGTGATAAATTTACCAGTAAAACCTCCGATAAATCCAGTCGCTGTATTAGGAATA
>CAKPXD010000193.1 GCA_934201655.1 uncultured Streptococcus sp.
GGCAAAAATGGGCCCAACTTATATGGAAAGGCATCTGTCAAAACGAATTCATCTTGACCTGCTAAAGATACAAATTCATCCATTCTCCCCATTTTTTTCGACTCTATTGCTAGCGCTGAAAACAGGCGATCTGCTGAAAATGTCATTTTTGAACTATCTAAAGTTCCCGCTCCAAAGTGGGCAGACTGAAAGTTCATGATATACATTTTATAGGTCATACTAGACCTCCGTTGTCAAAAGTTCATTCAATCGACTAGCATCAAAGCTTCCGAAAACTGTATTTGCTTTGAGGTCCTCAAAAACGACCTTTCCATATCCACGAGAGCCCGAACCACCCAAATAATCCAATTCAAGTAGTTTCAACCCGTCAAGGATCACTTTGAAGTCTTCTTCTACTTGTGCTTCACTCTCATCAGTAATTTCATAAATCAATTCAAATGCAAAGACACTATTACGTATGGCACGTTCAATTTGTCTCGGATTGGCTTCAGCAGTAATCCGGTCAATAGTGTTTTCAAATTTAACTTCTGTGTAACTTTTAACACCCAATGAATCTAACTCTTCCTTGTTAACAAAGAAGGCATCTCTGAAAATAAGTCGTCCCATTTTATAGCGATCATCTGAACCGTTCCCAAAGAGTCGACTTAGAATTTCTCCATCTTCTCCTGGTTTCTTAGCCAGTCGTTCATTATAAACTTTTGAAAGAAGACTGCGCATCTTCCCCTTTAAACTCGACCCTGGAATGATGGGTAAGTTCGTAATTGGATCTTTAATCACAGGTGAGTCTGTAGCACCAATCGCCGCAAAGGCGTTGCTTGTTCCAATATGAAGTCCTGTCTCTAGACGGATTTGTGCTGTTACTTTAATTTTTGCAAATGCCATTAATCTTTTCCTCCATAAAATTTGAAATAGGCTACTAGTGCTTCCATATAACGACAAAAACGTTGGAGACTTTCCTTATTGTTAATTTCTTTTAGAATATCTAGAATTTCAGCCTTTTTCACCAAGTCTTTAACCGCTGTTTCTCGGCCCGATTGATAAACAAACTGCACTCTCAAATAAGCAATTTTGTCAGCTAAATCCTTATACTCTCTAACCTTGCTTTCATCAAAGAGGGTACTCGTCAAGCTTAGTAGGTTTCTAATTTTACTAGTTGTTAAAAAGAATGCTTCTGGGTTCCTAAAATCTCTAGTGTTTCGACTCAATGATTTAATAACATTCTCTGCCTTATCTACGTAATTATCATCTGTTAAAATTGCCATCTATGAATCCTTTCTAATCTCATAAACATAGAGAAGTAAAGCCATCTCTGCTTCCTTACGTTCAATTTCGCTACCAGTATACCAAGAAAAGAATAAATCTTTGAAGGTTCTAAACTCTTCTTTTTTGTCTTTAGGTGTCTGGTCTTCCAAACGAGTTAAATAATAAGCTAAACGAGCAATATTCATCCGATCGTAGTTGCGAAGGAGTTCAATAAGTCTATATACAAAACTCTTTCCTCGCTCATCTTGAATATTAAAGTAATAACGAATATGTTCGAGTTTCCCTCTATAGACATCATCGATGAATTGATCGAATTTCAATGTATAGTCTTTATCAAATATAGAAATACTATCCTTGTCGTTATCCTTAGCTGCTCCTTCTAACTTACCAGTTTCTTCAGCCATGAGGCTAACTGGAGTTTTATCTGGAAAGAGGCCAATCCCTGCTGATAGGGTGAGTTTCACATTTGTCCACTTGATAAAGTTTTGTCGGAGACAAATAGTGAACTCAATAATATCCTGCCAGGAGCCAATGGCAAATACATCATCTCCACCGGCATAGATGATCGATAGTTTTTTCTCTTTGGCAAACTGGTTGATATAGACCTTAAAGAAAAGACTCATACTTCTAGAGAAAGTAGCTGAGCGAGCTAGTGTATTAAATTTGCCACCAGCTTGATAAGAGAATCCAGCCATAAAAGCCGCCCCTAGATCATCCACATCTAGACGAAGAACTGCTAGACGCTTGATCCCTTGACCAGACTCACTATCTTTAGATAAGTTGGCATACTGGTCAATCTCAGCATATTTGTAATCTCCTACAAAGACATGAGTTGCCTTAAGGAGATCAGTGCTATAGCTATTCTTGACATATACACGAGTCCACTCCTCTTGAGCAAGCTCATCTTTTGAAACACCTCTAATATAGGCTCCTGGTCCAATCGGGAGGCCTTTTTCTTTTGTCACAAGATAATACTGCTCTTGTATCTCCTTGGAAAAGCGATACATACCGGCACAGATATGACAGACCTCCTGATCATTATGCTTGGTAAGCTTTTCGACCGAGTGACAAATTGCACATTCTCTCTGAGAACTTTTTCCTCCTTGATTGAGTTCAAGGAGAGTTTTGGCATCATAGCGAGAGATTTTCTTTTGGGAGATCATGCGACTGGTGGTTTGGTAGACTTTTCTATAATTTTCCAGTGTAGTGGTCATATCATTGGCAGAAAATGGACTCCAACCAAAGGCGACATACAAGCCTGTGTGGAAATGTTGAACCAGAAATTGATTAAATTCTGCTTCAAAGCTAGCCAAGATTTCTATAGTTTTTTCGGTATTTGGGAGGATAAAGTAGGCATGCCCACCACCGACGTAGAGGAGATTAGCCCTTGTCAGCTCCAA
>CAKPXD010000194.1 GCA_934201655.1 uncultured Streptococcus sp.
AAGGATGATGAGTCATAGACTCACTCTTACCTAAATAAAAAGGAATCTGATATTGATTAAAAATTGTCTGCAAGGATAGTTTATAGGACTCTACGTCACCAAGTAGGATTCGAAAATTCTTATAGCTAAGTTTTGGCTCTTGGTGCAATTTCTGGCGAATACTTAGAGCAACTAACTCCAACTCTTCTTTTTGGGTCAGACAAGACCAGATTTGCAAGTCCTCTCTATCCTTAGCATCCACTTCCAAGCTAATTTCAGAATAATCATAAGCACTTTCCAGTAATTTTGAGGCCTTGGCAAAAGCATCAAGATTTTTATGTTCTTGACATGCATCTTCTGCCTTGGTCTGATATTTAAAAGCTAAATGACGTAGAAATTCAATACTGGCTTGATAGAGGTTCCCTTCACTAAAAGAGCTATTATAGGCTCTCTTAGACGCATATACACCAATAATAATCTCAACACCCTTACGATGAAGCAAATCCACTAGGTGTTCCTCTTCTGCAGAAAAACGGGTAAAACCATCAATAACTAGGGCAATCTTACTAAAATCACTACTTACCTTGTTTTCTTCGATAGCATCAATCAGATAGGATAATGGACTTCCTTGTGAAACTTGACCTTGATTTAAATACGCTGTTACCTTTTCAAAAATTAAGAGTAAATCCGAGCGTTTATCAGCATCTGTCAAACTTTCCAAGTCCAAAAAATTCATATTTGCAGTTGAAATTTCATGATAAATCTCAATCAGTTGCTGGATGAATTGCGGATCTTGTTTAATAGCCCCGTAAACACGTAAATCCTTCGGATCAATCTCGGACAGACATTTATAGAAAGCCATACCAAGACCGATATCATCGAGACTTGACCTCTCAGGAATATCATTTAAAACCAGATAACGAGCCATTTGAGCGAAGCGCGTGACTGTGATAGCAAAAGAAGCCTGCTGACTCAAGCACTCCAGCACGGCACGTTCCTTTTCAAAAGAAAGAGAGTTAGGGGCGATATAAAAGACTCGTTTGCCTTGGGCAACCAGTCCTTGAGCCTCCTTGGTTAGGATTTCTGTCAAAGAAGTCCGAATATCGGTATAAAGTAGTTTCATCTCTGCCTCGTTTGTTTTTGTCATTACTCTATATTATACCATGATTTAACAGAAGATTCTGCCTCTGATTCCCAAAATATGCTATAATATAGGCAAAACACGTGAAAAGGAAATACTATGATTAAACTACTTGCTCTTGATATGGACGGTACTCTACTCAACGAAGCCAAGGAAATTCCTCAGGCTCATATTGATGCTATTCATAAAGCTATCGAAAAAGGTGTCAAACTGGTTCTCTGTACTGGACGACCTCTCTTTGGGGTTCTTCCCTACTACAAGAAACTCGGTCTTGATTTGCAAAATGAATACGTTATTGTCAATAATGGTTGTTCTACCCACCAAACCAGTGACTGGAACCTTGTTGACTGGCGGGAACTTAGCAAATCTGACATCGAATATCTGAATGACCTTGCTGAAAAGAGTGAGGTTCAGTTGACTCTCTTTGATGAGGAACACTACTTCGTACTCGGAGGCAAACCAAATCCTATCGTTGAATATGATGCCACACTTGTCTTTGCTGACCTGACTGAAATCTCACTGGAAGAAGCTACTAGTGGGAAGTATCGTATGTTCCAGGGAATGTTTTTAGGGACAAAAGAACAGACAGATGACTTTGAACAACGTTTCTCTGAAGAGCTTTGTCAAAGATTTAGCGGTGTTCGTTCTCAACCTGTTATCTATGAAGCAATGCCACTCGGTACAACCAAGGCTTCTGCTCTTTCTCGTTTGGCTGAGATTTTAGATATCCAGCCTTCTGAAATCATGGCTATGGGTGATGCCAATAACGACATTGAGATGTTAGAGTTTGCTGGGCTGGGGATCGCCATGGGAAATGCCAGCGACCACGTAAAATCTCTCGCTGATGCCGTAACTGCTAGCAATGAAGAAGACGGCGTTGCACGCGCTATTGAAAAATATATTTTGTAAACAAATAAAAAGCAACTAACAGATAACTCTGCTAATTGCTTTTTTATTTTTAGAATAAAGCTGTCAATGCGGTAATAAGTCCAAAAACGATACCTGGTGCATTAGCTGCTGCCAAAGGAATATCACGTTCTTTCTTAAAGAGACCGTAGTAAACCCAAAGACTGCAGTTAAGTGCAGCTACTGCAGGTTGGATAAAATTTCCTTTTTGACCAGCAAGGTTATTCATAATTTGAGGAATATAAGAGACATACATCATTACAGACATAAAGGTTGCAATCCAACCTAAAGTTTTCATTTGTTTTTCAGTCATTTTTTCTCCTTTCAAAAACAGTCTCAATTATACACTATTTTTTTAGATAATGAAGTTTAATAAGCTATTTGTTAAAAACTTGTAAACTATCACAATCTTGTGATAAGGGAATCAAAAAAATACCCTCTTGCTATTTTAAGAGGGTTTTTTATTCGTTTAGAAACTTACTTTTTCTCAATCGGTGCAACACTGGCCAAAAGTTTTTTCAAACCGACTTCTGGGAAGTTGATTTTTAGTTCCTGTGTAGCTCCACTACCCGATACTTCAAGGACAGTTCCTTCACCCCATTTTTTATGAAGGGCTATATCACCAATTGACCAA
>CAKPXD010000195.1 GCA_934201655.1 uncultured Streptococcus sp.
TGTTATGAGACTATACTATGGGAATGTAGCTCAAAGCAATACTTCCTTCTCCAAGGTGAGTCCCGATGACACTACCGAAGGTTGCAATTGAAATGTCTGTAGCTACTCCACCGTCTAACAAAAGCTGACGCAAGTCTGCTGCTTTTTGAGGAGCATTCCCATGAATTACAGTAATCTGATAATTTCCGTTACTTGTCACATCTTTGACAATTTCAACCAGACGTTTAGTTGCTTTCTTCTCTGTACGAACCTTCTCATAAACTTCGATAACACCTTGGTCATTGAAATATAGAATTGGTTTAATGCTAAGAAGATTCCCTAAAATAGCTGCGCCATTTGATAAACGACCACCTTTAACCAGATGATCAAGGTCATCTACCACGATAAAGGCAGAAGTATTTTCAATCTGTTCTGTTAACTTATCTAGTATAGACTGGAAATCATCTCCCTGCTCAGACCATTGAAACACACTTTCCACCATGAATCCTAGTGGTGCGCTTGTAATTCGAGTATCAGGAAAAGCAATGGTTAGACTTTTGAACTCATCCGTCATATACTGGATATTCTGGTGAAACCCTGAGATTCCAGAAGAAAGGAAGAGACCCAAAACATGAGTATAGCCTTTTTCTTTTAATGATGATAAAATTTCATCCAACTTTGCAATACTTGGTTGACTTGTTTTAGGTAGTTCAGATGAACGAGCCATTTTTTCATAAAATTCTTGAGCGGTTAGATTTACACCTTCAACATACTCCTGTCCGTCGATATTCACAGGAATGTCAAGCACAAATAAATCTTCTTTCCGCAAGGTTTCCGCTTGTAGAAAAGCAGATGAGTCTGTTATGACCGCTAATTTCATTTTTTTAAAACTCCAAATTAATTCCTGGTAAATCTAGTGCAATTTCCGTTACTTCATAAGTCAAACGGTTTAGCATATCCAAAGAAGGACGAGCAAGCGTCTCAACTTCTTCTTGACTAAAATCACTTGGTTGATCTACGATACGACCTTCAACGTGGTTAACTTGAGAAATAGTCCCACTGATAACAAATTTATCAAAAACAATCATAAAGCTCAAAACAACTACGAGAGAAGTCACCTGATTTTCTTGGTCATGTTGAAGTAGTTGGAAGTTCACATCAACCTTTGTTTCAGGAATTCCGTTCTCATTTTCCCATTCAAAGTTACGAGCATCAAAGTGATACTGACTTACAAATTCTTGTTCACGTTTTAAATTCATCATATTCTCCATGGTTACAATTTACTTTGACATTGTAACATATTTTCTTATTTTCTGCTAACTTTCCTAAATTCCGATTTCTGCTTTCACAACTTCAGCAATGGTATCCACATAGTAATCTACCTCTTCAGTTGTTGGTGCTTCAGCCATGACACGCAAGAGTGGCTCAGTTCCACTTGGGCGAACGAGAATACGTCCATTACCTGCCATCTCTTCTTCCATCTTATCGATAATAGCCTTGATAGCTGGTACTTCCATGGCTTTGTCTTTCATGGTATTTTCCACACGGATATTAACCAATTTTTGTGGATAAATTGTTACTTCTGAAGCCAACTGAGATAAGCTCTTACCTGTTTCTTGCATGATCTTAGTCAATTGAACTGCTGACAACTGACCATCACCAGTTGTATTGTAGTCCATCAAGATAACGTGACCTGACTGTTCTCCACCGAGATTGTAGCCTGATTTTCTCATTTCTTCAACTACATAGCGGTCTCCAACAGCAGTGACAGCTTTATTAATGCCTTCACGATCCAAGGCTTTATGGAAACCAAGGTTGGACATAACTGTTGTTACAATTGTATTTTGTGCCAATTGACCTTTTTCAGAAAGGTATTTACCGATGATATACATGATCTTATCACCGTCGACAATCTCACCGTTTTCATCTACTGCAATCAAACGATCGCTGTCCCCATCAAAGGCTAAACCAATAGCTGACCCGCTTTCTTTTACAAGTTCTTGCAAGGCTTCTGGATGAGTCGAACCAACATTCAAGTTAATGTTCAAACCATCTGGAGTTTCTCCAATGACAGTGATTTGAGCACCCAAATCTGCAAAAATTTGACGAGCACTTGTAGAAGCTGCTCCATTTGCAGTATCCAAGGCTACCTTCATCCCTTCAAGAGCTGTTCCAGTTGAAACCAGGTAGGCTTCATACTTGCGTAATCCTTCTGGGTAATCAACAACAGTACCTAATCCTTCAGCACTTGGACGTGGGAGAGTATCTTCACTGGCGTCAAGCAAGGCTTCGATTTCTGCTTCTTTATCATCATCTAGCTTAAAGCCATCTCCACCAAAGAATTTAATCCCGTTATCAAGGGCTGGGTTGTGGCTAGCTGAAATCATGACACCTGCGCTCGCTCCTTCAGTTTTCACCAAATATGCTACTGCAGGCGTAGCAAGTACACCAAGTTTATAAACGTGAATTCCCACAGAAAGAAGACCAGCAATCAAGGCTGCTTCTAACATTTCCCCTGAAATACGTGTATCGCGTCCAACAAAAACCTTAGGCGCTTCTGTCGCATGTTGACTGAGGACATATCCTCCAAAGCGACCCAATTTAAAGGCCAATTCTGGCGTTAATTCTACATTTGCTTCTCCACGGACACCGTCCGTTCCAAAATATTTACCCAT
>CAKPXD010000196.1 GCA_934201655.1 uncultured Streptococcus sp.
TCTGAGGAAACTCGGCAGCCAGATAACGAGCCAAATCTCCACCCAAGGAATGCCCCAATAAACAGATCTCTTCCGCATTGCCAATCTGACCTTGAAACCAAGCACAAAGATCTTTTTCTGTCTGAATCATTTCCCTATAGGGATCTAGAAAGGTCACAGGAAAGCCTAGCTCTTCAATAAGTGGAGCCAGATGGTAGCGATTGCTACCGAGGCCACCAATAAAATAAAACTGCATGTGTTTTGTCCTCCTTTTTCATTCTATTTCATTGGTTAGCGCCATTCCCACTCATTTCCTTTCCTAATTTCTGTATTATAGGCAACTTCTGCTTTTAGACTGCCTTTTTCACTTTTAACCACACCTTTTAGGTGACCAGCATTGACAAGCGCTACAATATTTTCATCCATTGAGGGGTTGATTGTTAATTTAGCTTTTGGAGGTAAGCTTTTGTAATTCGTTATGTCAAGAAATTTACCATCTACATCAATTTCAATCACTTCCTCATCAAAACCATTAAAATCTAACCGTAGATCTCCTAAAAGACCGTAGCTTGCATATCCATGCTTACCAACCTTCTGCCCTAAATAAGCCTTATTCCCATGATTGTCATAAATTACGGTAACGATATTAGCATCGAACATAATCTGCCCATCCCCACCTTGCACAAAAATTGGCGAAAACTCAATTTTACTAACACCAGAGTAATGCTCTTTAATGTAAGTTGTCAGTTGTTCTTCCAACAAACGAAATCCTCGTTTGTAAAGTTTCACTCCTTTGTCGTCTAACACAGTACTCACGTTGTATGGATCTTTCTGCTCTTGCATCTTTTTGTTAAGATACAACATACTTGCAGCAAACAAAATAGCAAGAACTAAGGCAAGCCTAAAGAACTTCTTCTTCATTCTGCTCCTCCTTTATGGAGTTCCGTATTATAAACGATTTCTGCATCAGGACTCCCCTTATCATCCTTAACAACATCTTTTAACTGACCATCTTCAACCAATAATTCAATATTTTCATCTATAAGCTCCTGATTAGTCAGTTTAACTTCATTAGGTAAGTGTTGTTTATTGGAGACATCAATAAATTTCCCATTTGAGTCCATTAATTCTATAGATTCACTTCCATCTCCATAAAAATCAACTATTATATATGAGACGATACCAATTTCACTTGGAATTACATTTTTAACTTTAGTACCAAGAGTGGCTTTATTTCCATGCTTATCATAAATAGTTGGACGAATATAGACATTTGAGAATGTTGACCCTTCCTCAGTAACGTAGATTGGGGAAAATTCAATCTTCTCAATCCCAGTATAGTGTTCTTTGATGTAGGTTCCAATTTGCTCTTCTAGCAAACGAAAGCCATGCTGATAGAGTTTGGTTGTTTTAGGGCCAAGATTTGGTTTTGTTATTTTATGGTAGACAAAGTAACTACCGGATAGGATTAAAATTGAAATAGCAATGATTTTTACCCATTTCCTTCTCATCAGTTGCCCCTCCTTCTATCTACTACTATATTTATCCTCTCTCTGTTCTTCAATTGTAATTAATCTTCACCATATACATCGGTGCCACAAGTCAACCAGAATTTTTCTTCTGTTGGAATCTTATCCCAAAATGATTTATATTGGCCTTTCCATGGTTCTGAAACGTATTCTTCAAATGATACGTATTCTGCGTACTGCGAGTATAGTTCCATCTCATCCATATCAATAAACAGGGAAGGTTTAAAGTCGTAGACTGCGTTCAATCTATCTTCCTGATACGATTTAGCAAATGCTTCTCCTAGTTCATTTCGATCACATTTATATACTTCCATATCTTCTAAGAAATATGGCAGTGTTTTATGGGTCAGTTTCGAAGAACGTTTTCGCTCATCATACAGAGTATCAAGTGAATAGCGTGCTACCTCATAATCAATATACCAGAATTCTAAATCCGAAATATACCAAGTATATTTATTTTCATGTTTAAAAAGAACAACAATATTTTCACCGTACTTAGGTTCGATCATAATTTATTCCATCTCTTTTTTTAATTTAATGACTCATACATCACGAGACTTATTTTTTTATTCCACCTTCTGCAACCAAATCATATGGGAAATATGAAAGTCCTTTTAATTCCTTGTAGTCCAATCCCTTTATTTTGCATAGAGCACCTGACTCAAAGGACCAGTATCCTACATGATTTTTTATATTCTGCTTATGTAAATCATACCAAGCAGCGTCTCTGCTTCCTTGGTACCATTTGCTAATCAGATATTCTTTTAACAATTTTAGGGTCTGTTCAGAATTCTCTTCTTCAATAATTTTCCGTGTAAAGCCATAGGGTCTCGGAAAATTATAGTTGATCCGAATCGTCCACTCTGGATGACGAGCTTGAATCAGATAATCAATCAAATAATCTTCTGGATCATCTTTTTTTACCAAGTCTACTAACTGATTAAAAGTCTCTTCATCAATGTTTAAAAGAATCCCAATAGAAAGCGCCCATAGCATTTGTTCGTATCCCCATTCCTTACACCAAATTGGTATTAGAGACGATACAAAGGAAATATATTCCTTTTTAAATGCTGACAAAGAGGCTCCGCTAGAATAAGTTGCTAATAAAATGTCTCTCTGGTAAGACAAAATAGTAGCTA
>CAKPXD010000197.1 GCA_934201655.1 uncultured Streptococcus sp.
CCTATTGGTCGAGAAGTTGGTTTGGTTGACGATGAACGTTGGAATACCTTTGAAATCAAGAAAAATCAGTTTGACAGCGAGTTGACACGTCTGTCAAAAGAAAAATTAAAGCCTATCAAAGAAACAAATGAAAAAATTAAAGCTCTAGGCTTTAAGCCTTTGACAGATGCCATGACAGCCAAAGAGTTTATGCGTCGACCTGAGATTGATTACGCTACAGCTACTCAGTTTGTCGGTCCAGCTGCAGAAGATTTGGATGCTAAGGTTATAGAGTTACTTGAAACTGAAATCAAGTACGAAGGTTATATCAATAAAGCTTTGGATCAAGTAGCTAAGATGAAGCGAATGGAAGAAAAAAAGATTCCGAAAAATATTGATTGGGATGCTATTGATTCTATTGCAACTGAGGCTCGTCAAAAATTTAAGAAAATAAATCCTGAAACTATTGGTCAAGCAAGCCGTATATCAGGGGTTAATCCAGCAGATATCTCTATTTTGATGGTTTACCTTGAAGGCAATAATAAGGCTCGACGTAAAGTGGATTAACAGTCGTAACACTTGTAAAAGCCTTTTAATTAAGGCTTTTTTATGTTATAATTGCTAGATTAAGAGGTTTTATATGAAAAGATTTCACTTTGCAACTATTCACCTGGTAATGATAGGACTAATTCTTTTTGGAATTGCCACCATTTTTGTTCGCGTATTACAATCGGAGTCTGCACTCATTTTTGCGCTTTTTATCATTATGGTAGTAGTTGTTGCACTATTGCATTACCAAAAGACAACATATGAGTCCTTAGAAATAGAGCAATTAGATGAACTGAATCAGGATGTTGAAGATTCTTTGAAGACCCTTCTTGGAAAGATGCCTGTCGGAGTTATTACTTTTGACGAAAATGACCATATTGAATGGTTCAACCCCTATGCCAAGTTAGTGCTTTCAGATGAATATGGGAACTTCAATAAGCAGTTGATTGCAGACTTTATCTCCCAGAAACGAAAGGGGTCACCTTCGAATGTGATAACTGTTGGTGACAATAAATATGCTGCCTTTGTGGATTTTGACAATAAGCTGACATATTTTATTGACAATGTTTATGATCAAGATGAAAATGTTGATCCAAATATGACTCGACCTGTTATTGGGATTATTTCAGTTGATAACTACGACGATGTGACAGGAAGTTTGCCAGATGCGGATGTTTCAAAAATCAATACATTTGTAGCAGGATTTATTTCTGAGTTTGCTAAGGCTAAGCATATTCATTATCGACGTATTGAAGGGGATCGTTTTTACTTCTTTACCAATTACAGTGTTTTGACAGAATTCATGGATCAAAAGTTTTCTGTCTTGGACGACTTCCGTCAACAGGCACAAGAACGTGGTTTACCACTGACTTTGAGTATGGGAATATCCTTTGGGACGCTTAAGCATGATCAAATCGGGCAAGTTGCTTTGCAGAACCTTAATATTGCACTTGTTCGAGGCGGGGATCAAGCTGTTGTTAAGGAAAATGACGATCACAAGGAACTTCTTTATTTTGGAGGAGGCTCTGTCTCAACAGTTAAGCGTTCTCGTACAAGAACAAGAGCTATGATGACTGCAATCTCAGATAAGTTAAAAACAGTCGAAAAAGTATTTGTTGTTGGTCACAAGAATCTTGATATGGACGCCTTAGGGGCTACTGTTGGTATGGCCCATTTTGCTAGTCAGATTGTTAGAAAGAGCTATGCTGTTTATGATGATATGGCTATGAATGCGGATATTGAGCGTGCGGTCGAACGTTTGAAGGAAGATTGGCAGTCACCACTTATTACACTCTCAGAAGCTGAAGAACTAGTTAACCAACACTCATTGCTAATTATGGTTGACCATTCAAAAATCAATCTAACCCTATCTCAGGATTTTTATGATCGATTTAATGAAGTTATTGTCGTAGACCATCACCGCCGAGATGATGACTTCCCTGAAAATGCAGTTTTGACTTTTATTGAAAGTGGAGCAAGCTCTGCTTGTGAATTGGTTACGGAGTTGTTACAATTCCAAGGGGCTCCAGAACGTTTGAGTAAAATCCAAGCTTCTATCCTTATGGCGGGTATAATGCTGGATACCAAGAATTTCTCTACGCGTGTTACTAGTCGAACATTTGATGTTGCCTCTTACCTTCGTAGTTTAGGAAGTGACAGTGGAGAAATTCAAACGATTTCTGCTACTGATTTTGACGAATATCGACGTATTAATGAGTTAATTCTTGCAGGCGAACGAATTACTGATGATATAATCGTTGCTACAGGAGATAACTATAAGTGTTATAATAATGTTGTGATTTCTAAGGCAGCAGATACTATGCTTGCAATGGCTGGAATCGAAGCAACCTTTGTTGTTGCTCGAACAAGTAATTCTACTGTAAACATATCTTCTCGAAGCCATAATGCGATTAATGTACAACGCATTATGGAAAAATTAGGTGGAGGAGGACATTTCAACCTAGCTGCCTGTCAGTTACGAGACTGTAGTGTTGCTCAAGCACAAAATAAATTGATTGAAACTATTATGGGAGAGTTGGCTCCCAAGGAGGACTAAAATGAAAGTTATTTTCTTACAAGACGTTAAAGGT
>CAKPXD010000198.1 GCA_934201655.1 uncultured Streptococcus sp.
GTTGGTAAACCATCAGAAGAAGTTAAAAACTTGATGGACGTGACCAAGGAAGCTATGTACATCGGTATTGAAAAAGCTGTTGTCGGGAACCGTATTGGTGATATTGGTGCAGCGATTCAAGAATATGCTGAAAGTCGTGGATACGGTGTTGTCCGTGATCTTGTAGGACACGGTGTTGGACCAACCATGCATGAAGAACCAATGGTTCCTAACTATGGTGTAGCTGGTCGTGGTCTCCGACTTCGTGAAGGTATGGTTTTGACAATCGAACCTATGATTAATACAGGTGATTGGGAAATCGATACAGACATGAAGACAGGTTGGGCTCACAAAACTATCGACGGTGGTCTATCATGTCAGTATGAACACCAGTTTGTTATTACTAAGGATGGACCTGTTATCTTGACAAGTCAAGGTGAAGAAGGGACTTATTAATAAAAAAGGGAGCTGAGCTCCTTTTTTTATTCGTTAAAGTTGAAATCAAATTTGCGTAGCAGATATCTTACAAACGTTTTCTTTTATAGTAAAATAAAAGATGACTATATGAAAGAAGGTTCTTAATTGGAAAGTATTATATTTTTTATCTCTGTATTTTTAGCTGGGGTTTTATCGTTTTTCTCACCCTGCATATTTCCCTTGTTACCAGTTTATGCAGGTGTTTTGTTAGATGATCAAGAGCAGTCAAAGACATTTCGGTTTTTAGGTAAGGATGTTGCCTGGTCAGGATTAATTCGGACTATCTGTTTTATCGCAGGTATCTCTCTGATTTTCTTTATTCTAGGGTTTGGAGCAGGATTTCTCGGAAATTTACTCTATGCTGATTGGTTTCGTTATGTTATGGGTGGTATTATTATCATACTAGGCTTACATCAGATGGAAATCCTTCATTTACGAAAATTAGAGTTCCAAAAAACAGTAACATTTGATCAAAAACAGTCTAGTAAATATCTATCAGCCTTTCTATTAGGTATCAGCTTCAGCTTTGGTTGGACTCCATGTATTGGTCCAGTTTTAAGTTCAGTTTTAGCATTAGCTGCTTCAGGAGGAAATGGAGCTCTTCAAGGGGCCTTATTAACCCTAATTTATACACTTGGAATGGCGCTTCCATTTTTAGTGTTGGCCTTGGCATCAGGTCTGATCATGCCTTATTTTAGTAGAATTAAATCTCACCTACTCTTACTGAAAAGAATTGGTGGTTTACTAATTATTCTCATGGGAATTTTATTAATGTTGGGACAGTTAAATGTCTTATCTGGAATATTAGGATAAAAAGGAGTAATCTATGAAAAAAACAATCTATTTTGGACTTAGTTTCTTATCTATCTTTCTTTTGATTGCTTGTGGCAAGGAAGAGGGAAAATCAAGTAAAGAAAATCAAACGAGTCAAACTCAGCAACAAGCAACGGTTAAGCAAATAGCTGTAGGAGCAGAAGCCCCGGATTTCACGCTCCAATCGATGGATGGAAAAGAAGTCAAACTATCTGATTTTAAAGGTAAAAAAGTTTATCTAAAATTCTGGGCTTCTTGGTGTGGACCATGTAAAAAAAGTATGCCAGAACTAATGGAACTTGCTGCAAAAGAAGATCGTGATTTTGAAATATTATCTGTTATTGCACCAGGCCTTCAAGGTGAAAAAACCATAGACCAATTTCCAAAATGGTTTGAGGAGCAGGGCTATAAGGATATTCCTGTCCTATATGACACCAAGGGGACAACATTCCAAGCCTATCAGATTCGAAGCATTCCAACAGAATTTCTAATTGATTCAAATGGTAAAATTGCCAAAATCCAAATAGGTGCAATTAGTAATGCAGATGCAGAAGCAGCGTTTGCACAAATGAATTAACGTTATAAAAAAATGTCTAGACTGTTTTGTCTAGACATTTCTTTTTTTTAAAAAATTTAATTGAATTAGTTTTTAGAAGCAGCTTGGAATTCTGGGTTTTTCCATGCTTCGTCAATAATTTCTTGCAATTCACGAGCAGAAAGTTGCATTTTTTGAGTTTCAGCGTCGTTCAATGGGATGTTAACTGGGCGAACGATACCGTGCGCACCAACGATAGCTGGTTGACCGATAAAGACGTTTTCAACTCCGTATTGTCCTTCTTGGAAGACTGAAAGTGGAAGAACTGCATTTTCATCATCAAGGATAGCTTTTGTAATACGAGCTAGGGCAACCGCGATACCGTAGTAAGTAGCACCTTTTTTGTTGATGATTGAGTAAGCAGCGTCACGAACTGAGATGAAGAGTTCAACAAGGTCTGCATCATTCAAGTCACGGTTAGCTTGCAACCATTGTTCCAATTTAACACCGGCAACGTTAGCGTGTGACCAAACAGCAAACTCAGAGTCACCGTGTTCACCCATGATGTAGGCGTGAACTGAACGTGCATCAACACCGATAGTTTCAGCAAGTGCTTGACGGAAACGAGCTGAGTCAAGTGAAGTACCTGAACCGATAACACGTTCTTTAGGGAAACCTGAGAATTTCCAAGTTGAGTAAGTCAAAACGTCAACTGGGTTAGCAGCAACAAGGAAGATACCGTCGAAACCAGAAGCAACAACTTGCTCAACGATTGATTTGTTGATGGCAAGGTTTTTACCAACAAGGTC
>CAKPXD010000199.1 GCA_934201655.1 uncultured Streptococcus sp.
GTAGATAGGTTTCAGCCTGAAAAGCTGAATCCAGAGAAATCGTCTCTAAGAATTCTTCCTTGAAACGAATAGAAATCAAGCCTTTCTCAAGATCAACATTCGCAGCTGTATACTCAGTCAAATCTGTACCAGCCTTTATCACCTTACCATCTTTGATCGTGATGTCCACTTTGGCAAAGGTTTTGTAAGCACCCGTGTACTCATCTCCTCGTTGGTCATAATCATCCACAAAGCTATAGTCTGTCAAACCTTCAGAGTGGTTAGCAGGGATCAAGCCTCCGATGAGACGATAGTTAAAATGCCGTCCCAAAGTCAGTTCCTTGCCATCCAAGTTTTCTGCACTTGTTGGATCAAGACTCAATGTAATATCTTTTTCAGGACTGATTTTAGGAACATTGTTGACGACTACGTCTGTCGCATAACCATTTCCAAAGTCAATTTGATAAGCCTTGTTCTCGAATTTACCACCTGTGCGGCCCATTCCTTCTTTGACTGCCATAGGACTTGTTATTGTCAAAGACTTACCTGTTACGACATATTGGTCATAAAAGGCTTGGGCATCGTCTGCCGCAAAGAATTGGAAAGAACCTTTGACAGTGATGTTCGCCTTTTGAAGGAGCTCTCGAACTGCTGCAGGGGCTGTTTCAAGGCTTTCGTAGTGGGTCACTGTCACACCTGCCACAGCCTTGCCATCCGCATCTACTAGCTTGACTAATTCCGGACGAAGTTCAAGTGCTTCTTCCGGATAGTCATCTACATAGTAGAAACCTTTTTGAATCGTGCTCTTAGATGACTTGTCACCCTTATACTGATCCAAATCCCAAGTCAGCTCGTAGTAATTGGTCGAACCAGCCAAGACTTCCTTACCATCAATCACCAATCCTGCCTTGTTTTTATTGACCTTGGTTGGCTTGATGTAATTATTGCTAGGATTGTCTGAATCGTCTGGCTTGCCTGGCGTGGTGACACGTACAACATTTGAGCGGACACCATAGGCATCATTGACTGTCAGGGTGAAATTATTAGTATAGGTTGCGCCATCGTTGAGCACTCGGCCAACCACTGTCGGAAAGAGCGTAGCAACTTCTTTGGTCGTATCTGCGTTATAAGTAGCTAAGGTTGCTGCATTTGCTTTAAATGTCACTGTGTGGCTAGCCTTGTCATAGCTGATATCAAAGCCTGCACTAGCAGCTTTTGTTGCTGCTAAGTCAACTTCATAACCACTTGGCAACGGATCAGTAATGACAAATGAAGTCGTCTCACTGCGTCCAGCTGGAAGAGCTTCTGTCTTTAGAGCAAACTGAACGACGGACTGCTTAGCCACCAGAGTCTTATCAATATTGGTGCCTTGGTCATTTTGAATCTCTTTATTAATCTGCGGTTGAGATTGCAAGAGATGATAATGATAGCGCACAGTCGGAGCTACGGGCGCTGCTGGCTCTTTTTGATAAACAGGCTCTGCTGGTGAGGTTGGTAGCGGGCTATAAGTTGGTTCTACCGGCTTATTAGGCTCCGGTGTATCTGGTGTAGGAGTTGGCGCTTCCGGCTCCTTCTCATAAGTTGGTGCTGCCGGAGGGGTTGGCTCCTTTTCATAGGTCGGTTCTACCACTGCTGGCCGGACAGCTTTTTCTACTTCATAGCTTGGCTCAGAAGGCTTACTAGGCTCTGGGGTATCCGGTGTACGTGTCGGTGGCGTCGGTTCTTTTTCATAAGTCGGTGCTGCCGGAGGTGTTGGAAGAGCCTTCGGTGTTGGTGTAGTTGGAGCTGGATCCAAAGGCTTAAGCGCTTCTTCACTTGGCACTGCAGGAGCTGTAGGAGCTACTGGCGCTTCCGGTTCTTCTACTGTGATGATTGGCAGATCAGTCGCTCGAACATCACCATTAATCGCAAACCAAATATTTGGTTTCTTAGGAGCTAGTTTGTCAGCCCTACGTGGATCAGTAGCCTCTGGCTGGCCTAACACTTCAGAAGAGGAAATCGTTCCAATCGTCATGCTGTTGGTTGTACCAGAAATTTCCACCGCTCCTGCCCCATACCATGAGTTAGGAGCATCTGTAGTGTCCCAGCCTGAGTCCGGCTGAGCATTCTTATACATGGTAAAGCGAGATCCGCCAACTCCTTTTTTGAAGTTTTCAGACTCAGTCGCATAGATTTGGCCGTTCTTTTCACCAATAGAGGAACCCGAAATCTTGTTGAAAGTTCCTGTATAATCTTTGGCCATTTCGATAGAGTTGGCTTCACGGTTGAGGGAAGCCACGGACATCAAAGCCTGATCAAAATTAATAGGTTGGCCTTTATCATCATAAAAGACAAATTCCGTCTTAACAAAGAGAGAGGTTGCATCTTCAAAATTTCCTGTATAAGCGGAAGCAAAAACTCCCATGGTCGGGTCTTTAAAAATACCCAACCAAGCCTTATCATTGCGGAATTGAGAGCTTGGATCAAGGGTATAAGTATAGACAATTTTAGAAACTTTTTTCCCTCGATAATAAGTCCCCTGGAGATTTGTATAGGTTGCTGTAGCAGACTCACCACGACGCAACAAGACAGAAGACCATTCAGTTGGCCCTTTACCGCTTGTTACGTTAGAACTGGAGCCTGCATAC
>CAKPXD010000200.1 GCA_934201655.1 uncultured Streptococcus sp.
TTTTCTCACTTTTTTCTTTTTCTTTCGAATGATATAAGTGAGGTCAACCTCAAAAATTTATCTATTCGAAGGAGAATGAATGACATATAGTAAAAAGGGAACTTTTCTAAAGAAAACGACGGTGGGCACAGCTTCACTATTGATAGCGGGTACTTTTTTGTTTGGTGGAGGAGCTGTTCATGCTAATCAGGTAAATAGTGGTTCACTGGCGCGTGGAGATGATTATCCCTATTATTATAAAAATGGAAATCAGGAAATTGATAAATGGCGTCTATACTCTAGACAGTGTACTTCATTTGCTGCCTTTCGTTTAAGTAGTGTAAATGGTTTTGAGTTACCTGCTGCGTACGGGAATGCTAAGGATTGGGGTTATCGTGCTAAACGAGAAGGTTATCGTGTGGACAAGACTCCAACAATTGGTTCGATTGCCTGGGACGGAAGCGGAGACTATGGCCACGTTGCGTGGGTTTCTAATGTTTTTGGTGATATGATTGAAATTGAGGAGTACAATTATGGTATTAGAGAGAAGTACAATCGTAGACTTGTGAAGGCAAGCTCTATGTCTGGTTTCATTCATTTTAAAGATGTCGGACAGTCTAGCACAGGAAATCATCAATCAACTTTAGTATCTAGTGGAACTCATGTTTTTACAGAAAAAGCTGCTATTATGAACCAGCCATCACAAGCTGCTGAGATTATTGACTATTACTACCCTGGAGAAAGTGTTCATTACGATCAAACGTTTGAGAAGGATGGCTACAAATGGATTAGTTATCTATCCCGAACTGGGAATCGCAGATATGTCCAGCTAGCTAAAACAGCAAGTTCTAAGAATGGATGGGAAAAACAGGGAACAACTTGGTACCACTATGAAAATGGGAAAGTAGCTCTTGGTTGGAAAAAGATAAATGGAAGTTGGTACTATTTCCAAACAAATGGTGCCATGAGAACAGGTTGGTTAAAAGATGGATCCAAGTGGTATTATTTGAAGCCGTCCGGAGAAATGCAGACGGGTTGGTTGAAGGATAAGGGCATTTGGTACTACCTCGAAAGCTCAGGTGCTATGAAAACAAGTCAGTGGTTCCAGGTCTCAGGAAAATATTATTACGTAAACGCATCAGGAGAATTGGCAGTAGATACGACTATCGATGGGTTCCAAGTTGACAGTAATGGTGCGCGAGTAGAAAATCCAGCATCATAAGTGTTATTCAGCATTCGGGCTCTTCCTAATGGTATTTTTCCCTGCTTTCCTTTATAATGGGTGTATGGACAAGAAAAAAATATTACTAATTGACGGTTCTTCAGTTGCCTTTCGAGCATTTTTTGCACTTTACCAGCAACTAGATCGTTTTAAAAATGACAATGGACTTCATACTAATGCAATCTACGGATTTCATCTGATGCTAAATCACCTACTGGAGCGTGTTCAACCGAGTCATATTTTGGTTGCTTTTGATGCGGGGAAAACGACTTTCCGTACAGAGATGTATGCAGACTATAAGGGCGGTCGTGCTAAGACACCAGATGAGTTTCGTGAGCAATTTCCCTTCATTCGTGAGTTGCTAGACCATCTTGGGATTCGCCACTATGAATTAGCCCAGTATGAGGCGGATGATATCATTGGAACTCTTGGTCGCTTGGCTGAAAAGGATTCTTTTGATGTGACAATCGTTAGTGGAGACAAGGACTTGATTCAGCTGACGGATGAACATACAGTGGTTGAGATTTCTAAGAAAGGTGTGGCCGAGTTTGAGGCCTTTACACCAGAATATCTCATGGAAAAGATGGGTATCACACCAGCTCAGTTCATCGATCTTAAGGCCCTCATGGGAGATAAGTCAGATAATATCCCTGGGGTAACCAAGATTGGTGAAAAGACGGGTATCAAACTCTTGCTAGAACACGGATCGCTTGAAGGTATTTATGAAAATATTGATGAGATGAAGGCATCGAAGATGAAGGAAAATCTTGTCAATGACAAGGAACAAGCCTTTCTGTCTAAAACACTGGCGACGATTGATACGAAAGCACCGATTGAAATTGGCCTAGATGATTTGGTTTATAGCGGTCCAGATGTGGAAAATCTTGGTAAATTCTACGATGAGATGGGCTTCAAGCAACTGAAACAGGCCTTGAATGCTTCTCAGGCGAATCAAGCTGAGACTTTGAATTTTACCATGGTTGACAAAGTGACTGAAGATATGCTGAGTGCCGACTCTATCTTTCACTTTGAACTTTTTGGTGAAAATTACCATACAGATGACTTGGTTGGTTTTGCCTGGTCATGCGGAGACAAGCTCTATGCTACAGATAAGCTGGAACTTCTGCAGGATCCGATTCTTAAGGATTTTCTAGAAAAAACACCTCTGAAAGTATATGACTTTAAGAAAGCTAAAGTTCTCTTAAATCGCTTTGGTTTGGACTTGCAGGCTCCGGCTTTTGACAGTCGCTTGGCCAAATACCTTCTCTCTACTGTAGAGAATAATGAAATTTCAACCATCGCTAGTCTCTACGGCCAAACTTACCTAGTCGATGATGAAACCTTCTATGGTAAGGGTGTCAAGAAAGCTATCCC
>CAKPXD010000201.1 GCA_934201655.1 uncultured Streptococcus sp.
TGGTTAGAGCGCACGCCTGATAAGCGTGAGGTCGGTGGTTCGAGTCCACTCGTGCCCATTAATAGGAGAATTACTCAAGAGGCTGAAGAGGACGGTTTGCTAAATCGTTAGGTCGGGTAACTGGCGCAAGGGTTCGAATCCCTTATTCTCCGTAATTAAAGAGCTTTATAGCTCTTTTTTATTGCCTTAGTCTTATATTATTCTTTTTATAACTCTTAAACATTTGATATAATGTAAGTGAAATCACTACAATAATTAGATAACGATAAAGGAGTTTGTTATGGAAGAAAAGGGTATTTTAGGAGTCTTGCTAGTTCTATTCATGAGTATTTTTATGTTTGGCTGTAGTAATCATAGCTCTGAAAATTCTAATCAGGGGCTTAGTTTATCAACAACTGTTAGTCAATCAAATACTAATGAACAAACTTCCGTAGAGTCTAAGAAAAATTTTAAAGAATTCTACAAGCCAGTTTTTGATAATTATCAAAAAATACTTTCCACACCGAAGGATGTAAATGCAATCGGTGATTTCTATAAGAGTTTACAAGGCACTGAACGCCCTATCAATAGTTGGTCTGTTGAAAATGCAGTTTTTCAATCAGATAAGATGCGTTATACCTATGCGGATCTTAATCAAGATGGTGTAGAGGAATTATTAGTAGGCGTTGAGCAATCTAACGGTGATTATTTTATTTCGGGTCTTTATTATCTTGTAAATGAGAAACCGGTTCTTTTAGCAGAAGGTTTTGTAGCCGGCCATGGTGGTGCTAGAAATTCTATGAATATCTATAAGGGTGGTGACATCCTGGAATTAAGTTGGTCTTCTGGAACAGGAGAAGGTAGAGGAGTACTCTATCATCTGAATTTAAACCAGCAAGTTGCAAGTAAACTACAAGAACAGGATATTCGAGTTCCTGGGAATAAAAGTTTGCACTCTGACTTTGGTAAGACAGAAGCAGAATTAATGAACTTCAAGCAACTAGATTGGAAGAAATTTGAAAGCTCTACTAGCAGCAAGACTATTTCGAGTGAAGAACAAAAAGCTCCTTGGAATGCTAGCAAGTCTGCTAAATTAGAAGCCTTCATAAAAGGGTGGGGAGAAAGACTAGGACAGCCCAATTACCAAAAGGGGATTGCAGGAGGAGATGTGGGGGCTGACCACCTCTATACACTTAGGGATGATGGACCAAGTGAGAAAATGAATGCTGAGTATACGGATACAGGTTTAGGAAATGCCCAGTACCGAATTGTAGAGCGTTATAGTAATTGGGATAAATACCCAGATGTGCATAGTTACTTCTTTGCGATAACTAACACAGGAGAAACGATTGTTTTTCATTCACCAACGACAAATGGTGGAATCATGTACTTAAAACCGACAGAAAATACAGAGATCCAAGCAGAGTTTAAACGTTTGGTAGAAGAAGAGTAGTCCATCATAATTGAGAGTTTGGCCTTAGCCAAGCTCTTTTTCTTATATATGATTTCAAATCAAAATCGTTGACAGATGTAATATCTAGTATTACAATGTTATAATAATGATTACACTCTTATAAAAAGTGAGATAAGGATCTTAGCTTTTAAGGAGATGGTGAGGAAGAACATGATTGAATACAAACATGTAGCCTTGCGCTACACGGATAAGAACATTTTAAAAGATGTCAATCTCCGTATTGAAGATGGAGAATTCATGGTGCTAGTGGGTCCTTCAGGATCTGGAAAGACCACCATGATCAAGATGATTAACCGTCTCTTGGAACCGACTGATGGCAATATATACATGGATGGAAAACGGATCAAGGACTATGATGAACGGGAGTTACGTCTTTCTACTGGTTATGTTTTGCAGGCCATTGCTCTCTTTCCAAATCTAACGGTTGCTGAAAATATTGCACTGATTCCTGAGATGAAGGGCTGGAGTAAGGAACAAATAGCCTCTAAAACAGAAGAACTCTTGGACAAGGTGGGTCTGCCTGCTGCAGAGTATGCAAAGCGCATGCCTAGTGAGTTATCGGGTGGGGAGCAACAACGGATTGGGATTGTGCGGGCCATCATTGCAGAGCCAAAAATCTTACTGATGGATGAGCCTTTCTCTGCTCTCGATGCCATTTCTCGCAAGCAGTTGCAGGCTCTTACCAAAGACTTGCACAAAGAGTTTGGTATGACGACTATTTTCGTGACTCATGATACGGACGAGGCTTTGAAATTAGGCGATCGAATTGCTGTTTTACAGGATGGAGAAATTCGCCAGGTTGCAGAACCTAAAACAATTTTACAAGCACCTGCGACAGACTTTGTAGCAAACTTGTTTGGAGGTGGTCTTCATGTTTAATTTCATTTCAACCTTTCAGGAGCGATTTAGTGAATGGGTAACAGCTCTGGGTCAACACCTACAATTATCTCTTTTGACCTTATTGGTTGCTATTTTTCTGACCATCCCACTTGCGGTTTATCTAAATGGTCACAAAAAAGTAGCGACCTGGGTGCTACAAGTTGCGGGTATCTTCCAGACCATTCCCTCAATGGCTTTGTTGGGGCTCTTTATTCCTTTCATG
>CAKPXD010000202.1 GCA_934201655.1 uncultured Streptococcus sp.
TGGTCAAAAAAGAGCCCAATGATGCTGTCTTAAAGGAAGGGACAACTACCAAGTTTGCTCAATTGGAATCTATGTATCTAAGAGCAGTCAATGAGTACCTCAAAGAAAATAGAAATGAGGCAATGGAGCTATTTCGTACCATTGCGAAAGAAGATGAGGGATTGTATCTGGTCCGAATGGCTCAGGCCTATCTAGATAGTGAAAACTCAGGAGAAAAGAGTGTTTCATTTGATGCAAGACAAGAAGAAGTCACCTTGAAATTATTGCGAATGAAGCTGGTAGAAGTTAAACCAGTCAAATCCACTAAATCTACAAAAGGGCTTGCTTTTTTCAAAGGCTGGAAAATCGCTTTAATTTTCATCCCGCCGTTTTTATTGTATGCGATGGTTTTAGTCGTAGTAGCAGTTATCAAAAAAATAGGGTCCTTCATTCTCTCAAAATTTGAAAAATAGGTGAAAGATTCTTATATTCAGAAATACACATAGAAAAGAACTGAATAGGAGCAGGGTGAAAAAATCAATGGAATTAAAATTTAAAAATTCAAGTATGACCTGTTTTCAGATTGTCCAGATAGATCAAGAATCGAAGAAGTATATCATGGATACGAGTACAATGAGTCCTAAGAGTTACTACTGGGGAATTAAAACAGATACAATTACAGTGGATATGGTGGAGATCGAAAATAATAACAATCAGTTCGAAATTAAGCCCACAACACCTGTAAGTACGACAATGGCAGTCATCATTGTCCAACCAATTGTCAAAGTTGGTTATGATGTTCTAAAGCGGCTTTTTATTCAAAACAATCTTAGCGAGCAAGTATTATTAAAGTTATTACTCTTTGCAATTTCTATGCTAATTTCTTATTTTGCCATTCTGATTTCATTAATGTTGGCCCATAAAAAAGCAGATAAATGGATTCCTAAAAACAGCCGTAAATACACAGTTACCTTTACAACTATTAAGAAAAGTAACGGAGGAGTATATCCTTTAGTTGGAGCAATTTTCATTTGTTTACTTTTCTTTCTTGGTTTGAATAATGGAACAGAAGGAGCTTTTTTGGTAATCAATGGAATCGTATCCTTATTCTTTTTCATGTTTACTCTAGGAAGTTACCCAATTGCTTATCCCTACAAGCAAGGTCAAATTGTTCTTGAAAAAATAGAAGAACAGTAGAAGTTTTGTGATATCGTAGAAGTTACATAATTAGCAAATACCATTAATTCAGAAAGTGATTGAATAAAATAAATAGAAGTTAATTTTAAAGCCTTGGATGTCTATTATTTTGGCATCCTTGAAATGGATGGGAAAAGATATGTTTTAGATTCAAATTCTATGACATCTAAAAGTTACTATTGGAGATTTACTCCTAAGGAGTTCAAGTTGGATATCATAGAGTTAGAGGATTCAAATAGAAACTTTGACAAAAAGATTAATATGGCTCCTGAGGGTAGCCATTCGCTAGCGGTAGGTCTTGGAATTGGACTTAGTTTGGTTCTCAATAGAATCTGGGCTGGAATTTTTAGTTATTATAGCATTAGTCAGAATCTCCATTTAAAAATCTTATTATTTCTATTATCAATTTTGGTAGCTTTCGTCATTTATAGATTCATCCTGTGGAGATCTCGAAAGGAAATTGCTAGACGCCTCACACCCTACCGTCCAAAATATAAGATTGTCTTTCGAAATGTAAAGAAGCAACGCCAATTTCATGCTTATGTTTTTCTTATTCCACTCTCTATTTTGTTTGGATTTTATCTGAATATTGAAAATGGTACTGAAGCTGGTTTACTTTTTGTCAATGGATTGTTGGCTTATCTTTATATTTGGATAGAGTCAGGTAGTATTCCACTGGAATATGCCAATAGGAAGGGGCGGATTGAATTTGAGAGACTAGAAGCAGTGGACGAGGATCAATCTGCTTACAAGGAAAATTAGAAGGAACTATGCATGCTAAAATAACAAAAATAGAACAATGATCAAAAATCAATCTTTTTGATCGTGAGAAGAGCAGTATTGAAGAATTGAAATTTTTTAAAAATTGGTTTTCGATTGATCCCAAGTATCTCTCAAAAACGCAATTTAAGAAGTCTTCGAAGGCCTATCAACTCTTAAAGGAAAAAGATACCAAAGTCATCGTAATAAAACCCCAGAATAGTGTGGATCAATATGCAAGAAGTATTTCTGTATTTGAACTCTTTATGAAGAAGGGTGTGAATCTTTACCATGATGTCACCATTCCAGCTGAGCTATCAAGAGATGGGCAGACCCATACTACGCAGACAAAAGAAGAATTTGATCACTATTACGATCTAGAAAAGGCTCATAAGGTGTATAATGAGATTGATTGAAGTAAGAAAGACAAAGGATAAGAACGATGATCGAAGAACGAATCCAAGCTGCTAAGCAGTATGTGAAAACCTTATTTGCTGATCGAGCAGATGGCCATGATGAAGAGCATACCCTCCGCGTCTATACCAATGCTATGAGAATCGCACAAGCAGAAGGTCCATGTGATCTGGAGATAGTGGGCTTGTCAGCTCTTCTTCA
>CAKPXD010000203.1 GCA_934201655.1 uncultured Streptococcus sp.
CGTTACATTTATTGGTAACAAAGGTTACAAAAGGTAACAAAATGATTGGAGAATAAAATGCATGAAAAAATTTTGATTGAAAAAATGGAAGAGGGCTACCTATTTTATTTTAAAAATGGTATAATAGAGAGTGTAAAAGTTCCAGCGTACGGGAAACTAACACTAGTCTATCAACATGGCAAGGTGTGCTATGTCGAAAAGGCTGAAACAATAAAATAGATAGTATCTATCGGAACAACCGAGGGTGAAACATTTCGTGAAGATTGCATAGGCTTCATGAGGGTTCATTCTCGGTTTTTTGATTAGGTACGGAAAGAGGTAAAAAGATGACATTCACAACTATTAAGAGCGAACTTAAAACATTCGCAAACAAGAAAGTAGACTATATGCGCTCATACATTGAGTTACAAGAGAAACTAAAAAAAGAGGTTGCTGAGGGCATGAAAGGGAGCAAACAAGCTCAGATCGAACTAGCTGACCTCAAGAGCGAGGGAGAAGCGTACTCACAGAAAACCTATGATAAAATCATGTCTGATATCGAGCAGGAGCGCACCAAACAACTTGAAGAACTCAAATCAGAAAAGAATAGTGTGACCGCTGATGATGTAGCTGAATTAATGCTACTTGAAAGTACAAAGGATATTTCATGGGAAGAGTTTGAAGAATACCTGGAGAAATACCAGAACAAACCACTAGCAATTAAAAAGCTGGGAGAGATCGCCCAATCTCATACAGATTTATCATTCTTTGACTATGAGAAATACAATATTAAAGATCGTACCGAGAAGTTAGCTGAGTACTTAAAGAAACAAGCTAAAACCTATCACAGCGAATTTCTAATTAATGGCGATAATATGTTACTTGTCACAGCGGAATTGAGTTTAGAACTTAATGAAACGGCTATGGGACGTTTCTTTGAAGAGAATGGGCTTTAAAATTGTCTGAAATTGCCTCAGAATGTCCGATAGAGAGGGGGTAGGCATGGAAGATTTAACTTTAAAAGAGGAAAAGTTCCTGACGGCTTTAATGCTTGCCCCAAATATGGGCAAGGCTTGCGAAAAAGTGGGGATCTCTAGACGCACGGCACAGCGTTACATGGCTAAAACCACGGTAAGAAGTGCATACCGCAAGATGAGAAGCCAAGCAATGGAGCAGGCTACAAGCAGGCTGAATAGTGTGGCTGTGGACGCTGTGGAAGTCCTAACAGCTATCATGAATGATCCAACTATAAGCCCGTATGCACGGCAACAATCAGCGAGAACTATTCTTGAGTTTGCCTATAAAGCATACGAAAATGAAGCAATTATAGAAAAGCTGGAAGAATTGGAAACAGTTATCAGTATAGACAATAAGGATATTTAGAGTTGAATAAAAGAGAACTTTTAAAGAAAATTGATGAGCTAAAACAGATACACAAGATGAAAACGGGTGGTTTTGTCTTGATAACTGAATCAGATAAAGGGATTGAGTATATCAATGTAAACGGCAAGGACTATCTAGACCATGAAGCCTTGGCAGTATTAAGAACCTTTTCAGATGATAGTATCATCATATTCGATAATATAGATGATAGCTGGGAACGTAGAACTATTTCAGATGATTTTAAAGAAATGATATTCTTTCCAACTGTGGAAGATAGAATGGATTATATTCGTGTAAATAAGGGGATCAACCCCCTTTATCATGATGAATCTGATCCATACCATACAATATCAAGAAAAGAATGGCTTGACTCTTACAAAAATACAAGCCCCTGAACCCTATTTGTAAATGTATTTGAAAAGGAGGCAAAACATGGATATAGGGCAGGAAGAAAAAAGGAGCAAGAAAGAGCTTGCTAGAAATGTACTGTGTCAATATCGCTCTTTATGTAGAATAGCTGGGGTTGATTATCTAACAGGCGATTTACTTGATAGTTGCATAGATCAACAAAATCAGCGCCAAAACATGGCTTTAACCGAGGTAAATCGAATTAGAAAAGCTATTGAGGGTATTTCATCAGCAATTGATAAACGTATCCTAGAAATGAGCTTTATTGGGCAAAAAAAGGTGTCTACTTTTGAACAAATGGATATACTTTCTATTTCAAGCAGTAACTATCACAGGCGCAAGGCAAGAGCCTTACTTGAGTTTATAGAGCATTGGCAATAATATAAAATCTATTTTAAATGAAAAAGCGGTCAAGATATGTTATAATTTGATTAGGTGGTAGGTGGTCGAGCACCCATAGGTGCGCGGTTGCCTACCATTTTTGAAGATAAAAAAAGCACCGTGTGAGGGTGCTAGATCTTGCCTGCTGAACTCATAAATTGATAGATACCCTACGGGGTATTTTTTTGTGAACTTTTTTTAAGAACTTTTTAGGAACTTTGTGAACTGTTTAAGTCGGTTTAATAGAGTGATAGAGCCCTAAAAACGCCTATTTTACAGGCTTTCAGACTTTAAATTAACCATATTATCTATATTGTGATATAATAAAACCATAAAACGTTTTCAAGAGAAGAGGTTCCTCAATGGAAAATGAAACAGTTGACTATGGAAAAGTA
>CAKPXD010000204.1 GCA_934201655.1 uncultured Streptococcus sp.
GAATGAGGTTTTCCGTAGAACCATAATACGGTCTTGGCTTCTGAAAACAAATCTTTTTTCTGAATGGTGATTTCTTTATTCTTATCATCTACAAGACTTATTTTTTTAATAGAGTAATCCACAAGATTTTTTTCTGACACAGTTACATAATACATCTTATTCGATTTTTGAAAATTTGAAGTATTTTGTTCATTTTCAAATACCCCATTACCAACGTTTTCAACGCTGATGGAAGGACTTAAAAAGAAAATAAGCAACAAAATCGGAATCAGAATCGAGGAAATCCATATTAGTCTTTTCTTAAGTTTTTTACTCATACATCCTCCAATGATAGTGTGATGTTTAAAAAAGGCATCTGTTAAAAACATCGCCATAACCGATAGCAAGTTAAATGCAGTGCCTTTATTTTAACATAGGTGATCGATAATAGCTATCGTTTTCCTGGAACTCAATTGCAAGAAAATGCTATTATTTCAAACTAAAAAATGATTGATTTCTGGATTAAAAAATTTCATACCAAAATTAACTTTACATTTTGAAAAAAGTGTATGATTATGGTTTAATGGAAGGTAATTATATTGTTATCAAATCAATTTCCAAAGAGGTGACGATGAAGAAGTTAAAACTTAAAAAGAGATATATGATACTTAGTTTGGTAGCGGTCTTGACGATTGTCTACATGGGGCTTCGGTATTATATCAAGCCAGATTGGTTTGATTCAGAGTTTACTTATTACAAAGTCTATCAATACAAAGTTAGTAAAATTAAGCCACAGAAAAAGATTATCAAGGATATTAATATTGAAATTATCCACGATCAAAAAGAACAAAAACCTACGGAAGGGCAATGGCAAGAATCAACTAGAACGGACATAAAGGGCTATAATGACTCCCCAATTTTACATGTGACCTTTACCGACAAGACGAAGGCTGATATTCCCTTAGTGATAGGTCAAATTGGTCCTGCATTTAGTCAGATGAATGTGGACAGTAAATTATATCAAAAGCTGTCGTATCGCTTTCCACAAATACAGCTTCTAGGCGATAAGCATCGTGATGTACTCTCAACTCTGTTAATGCTTTATGAGGGTGATACCTTGTTTCAAATTCCTGAGGCAAATACGGTTATACAATTCCAAGTGAAAAATCCAAAGAACGGCAAGTTCCAAACCTACTATCAGTATGGTGGTGATCCTGATTTTGATTATTTCCGCCCTGTATTCTTTTTACAAACAAAATCGAGTTCATCCAAGGAAAAACAAGAATTCTTTGATGCTTATAACCCATCCACTCAAAAGAATTATTGGGATAGAAGTTATTATTCTAGTTACGACAATCTATCAGTCTCACAAAAGTATCATTTTTTTAAATTGTTTTATTCTGATCAATTAAGCAATCTTCCACTAGGAGTCATCCCAACAGGAAATACATTTAAAATTACGATCACAGACACCTATATTTTACCAAATGAAAATCGAAATAGTGAAGGTGTAAGAGTAGCGTCAAAATCAAAAACCTACATTGATAAAACGGAATATACTTCAGAAATTCTTAATAAATAAGCAAAACTCCAGCTAGCAATACTAGTTGGAGTTTGTTGTTGATTATACGATGAGATCTTCGAGAGGATCTGTCATTTTCCTGAAATTATCGATGTCTACCGTAGGAATTTCAGAATCTATGTCGGCACGATCAAAGTGTAAAGTTGCTTTCTCTTCCGTTTTCTTAAACCTTGGCATTTCTTTGATCATTGTTGGCAGTTCAGAAATAATTGTTTGGTAAACCTTTTTGGGGTCATTTTTGAACTCATCTTTTAATTGAGATTCTCGTTGGTCGATGATTTTATTCAGTGCATCCATATCAGGAGCGGACCACTGAAAATTCATTTCAAATTCATAGGAGGAATCATTGGCTGCTGATAGTTTAAATTGTGACTTTTCAAACCAATCTTTGATAACGGTATCCCAATATGCATCTGCAGTGGCTTTTACCTCTTTTTCTGATGGAGTATAATAAATTTCTATATACTTCCAATTATACTTGATATTTTCGATCAAACGGTCTCTGATGTTTTCCTCCACCCTCTTTTTTAATAATTTTTGACCAACCTTATTGACCTCTGAGAAGTTGGAATTGTTAGAAGGAGTATTGAAATTAGACTCAGCTTTGGTATCCGAATAAATATCAGTGTAAACTAACTTGTATTTTGTGTCCGGCTTACCGGCAAACCAGAAGCCATATTTATCATCTTGTTTATCCTCTAATTCTAAGATGGCTTGTTTTTTATTATTCTGATCTAAAATTTTAAGTTCATCACTAGATATAGAGTTAACGTCATCAATTGAAAACTCGACGTAATAACGATTTTCAGCCTCTTTGTAATTTTTTGCTGGATGTTTAGCGTCCATATAGCCATTTATTTCAGACTTTATAGAAACATGAGGACTAAACTCAAAAAGAGTAGGTATGGGATAGAAATTAAAAAACGCAATGAGACCAATAACGATTGAAATAGCAGTAATGATTAAGATTTTCTTTATC
>CAKPXD010000205.1 GCA_934201655.1 uncultured Streptococcus sp.
TTTTGGTAACCCATATTAACGCGGTCCCCAATACCAGCATCTGCTTCAACAAGTCCTGTCACATCTTTTTCAACTGGCACAGACTCCCCTGTAAGAGCTGCTTCTTCGATTTTAAGAGAAGCTGCTTCAAACAAACGCATATCTGCAGGCACGACATCTCCCGCTTCAAGCAAGACGATGTCTCCAGGTACCAATTCTTTTGAGTCAATCTCAATAACATGGCCATCACGACGAACACGAGCCATGGGGCTAGACATATTTTTCAGAGCTTCAATGGCTGCTTCTGCTTGCCCTTCTTGGTAAACCCCAAAGGCAGCATTCAAGACAACAACGGCCAAGATGATAATGGCATCCGTTAGACCGTCCATTCCTTCTGTAATCACAGAAAGTGCCGCTGCCACAAGCAAGATGATAATCATCAAATCCTTAAATTGATCAAGGAATTTAGCTAGTAGGCTACGTTTTTCACCCTCTTCCAACTCATTACGACCATAATTCGCTAAGCGTTCTTGAGCCTGGGCGGTTGACAAACCTTCGACAGATGAGTCCAAGTTCTTTAGGACTTCCTCAGAAGATTGCGTGTAAAACAAATCTTTATTTTGTTCTTTTGACAAAACAGTCTCCTCCTTTTTGGCCTCTTTTTACAAAAAAAGAGACCTGTTTTTTAAAAAAACAAGTCTCGCTGTTTAATATAGTGCCGGAAATAATTCGTAATGACGACACTATCGCGGTTTCCCGCCAGCTACTCCCTTGAGTAGTTCTATTATATCAGAATTTCAAAAGTTTTCAAGTTTTGAGGTGTATTTAACTTACTTCCCACATTTGAATTTTCCTTGGAAAACCAGTATAATGAAAGAATACTAAAATGTTAGAAGGGGAGTTAGATGAATCAATCGGTTTCAAACTTAAAATTGGCTGAGCGTGGTGCCATTATCAGCATTTTGACCTATCTTTTCTTGTCTGCAGCTAAGCTAGCGACCGGACACCTCCTCCATTCATCCAGTTTGGTAGCTGATGGTTTTAATAACGTTTCAGATATTGTTGGAAACGTGGCCCTTCTAATTGGGATTCGTTTGGCTCGCCAACCGGCAGACAAGGACCATCGCTTCGGTCACTGGAAAATCGAGGACTTGGCAAGTCTCATCACTTCCATCATCATGTTTTACGTTGGTTTTGACGTTCTACGCGATACCATCCAAAAGATACTCAGCCGAGAACAAACAGTCATTGATCCACTTGGGGCGACGTTGGGAGTCATCTCTGCCATCATCATGTTTGCAGTCTATCTCTACAATACCCATCTGAGTAATCAAGCTAAATCCAAGGCTCTCAAGGCTGCAGCAAAGGACAATCTATCAGATGCTGTAACTTCTCTTGGAACTTCTATTGCTATCATGGCAAGTAGCTTCAACTATCCAATTGTGGATAAGTTGGTCGCTATCATCATTACCTTCTTTATCCTTAAAACTGCTTATGACATTTTTATTGAATCATCCTTCAGTCTTTCTGACGGCTTTGATGAGCACTTGCTGGAAGATTACCAAAAAGCTATCATGGAAATTCCTAAGATTAGCAAGGTTAAATCCCAACGCGGTCGTACTTACGGAAGCAATATTTATCTAGACATTACACTTGAGATGAACCCAGATCTTTCTGTTTTTGAAAGTCATGAAATTGCGGACCAAGTTGAATCTATGTTATCAGAACGATTTGGTGTCTTTGATACTGACATTCATATTGAGCCAGCACCAATCCCTGAGGATGAAATCCTAGATAATGTCTATAAAAAATTGCTCATGAGAGAGCAACTGATTGACCAAGGGAATCAACTGGAGGAATTACTTGCAGAAGACTTCATTTATATCCGCCAAGACGGACAAGAACTAGACAAGGGAGCCTATAAGGCTGAAAAAGAATTGACCTCTGCTATCAAGGAGCTTCATTTAACTTCTATCAGTCAAAAGACTAAACTCATCCGCTATCAAGTCGGTGATACCATTCATACCAGTATCTGGCGCCGTCACGAAACTTGGCAAAATATTTTCCATCAGGAAACCAAAATAGAAAAAGATTAAAGAAAGAGGCCGGGATGTATCCCGACCTCCTTTTTTATTCTTATTTAGCAACGCTCTTAGCAAGAACGAAGTTTCCAAGTGTAGCTGAACCATTGCCAGCAACTGCTGGAGTTACGATATAGTCACGTACATCTGGTACTGGTAGGTAGCCATTGAGAAGAGCTGTGAATTTCTCACGTACGCGGTCAAGCATGTGTTGTTGAGCCATTACCCCACCTCCAAAGACGATCACATCTGGACGGAAAGTCACGGTCGCATTAACTGCAGCTTGAGCGATATAGTAGGCTTGAACATCCCATACAGAGTTGTTAAGTTCGATGTTTTCACCACGAACACCTGTACGAGCTTCCAAGCTTGGACCAGCCGCAAAGCCTTCCAGACATCCTTTATGGAATGGACAAACACCGTTGAATTCTTTTTCCTCGTCCATTGGATGTTTAGCTACATAGT
>CAKPXD010000206.1 GCA_934201655.1 uncultured Streptococcus sp.
ATAAGCTACTACTTCAGCAACAAACTTGTATTCTGGAATCTTGCGACGAGCACCGAAAAGCTGTTCATTTTCAGATGGTGTTCCGTAGTAGAAACCTGTAGCCAACTCACGTTGGGCAACCTTCCACATTTCATCAATCAAGTCTTGCTTGATAGCTTCAAACTTTTCAGGACTCTCAAGATAGGCATCAACAGCAGCCTTGTAGCAGTTTGTTACTGTTGAAACATAGTGGATAGACTTCATACGGCCCTCAATCTTCAAACTATCCACACCATTTTCAATCATATCAGGGATATGGTCAATCATAGACATATCAACCGCAGACATAGAGAATTCTTCAGGAATTTCTCCCTTAAGACTCTTACGTTCCTTACCGAAGGGCATATCGTAAAGGTCATATTTCCAACGACAGGATTGTGAACATCCACCACGGTTGGCGTCACGCATGCTCATATGGTTAGAAAGAGTACAACGACCAGAGTATGAGATACACATAGCTCCATGGACAAAGGCTTCAATCTCAACATCTGTACGTTTGCGAATCTCTGCCAATTCTTCCATAGAAACCTCACGCGCCAAAACGACACGCGTCAATCCAAGTTCTTTCCAGAATTCTAGGGTTTCGTAGTTAGTCGCACTAGCCTGGGTTGAAAGGTGAATTTCAAGTCCTGGTGCTTCTGTTGCAGCAATCATGATCAAGGCTGGATCTGATACGATAACTGCTGCAATCCCAATATCACGTAATTTACGGAACCATTCGCCGGCCCCTTCTTCGTTTCCTTCGTGCATGACCATATTGGCAGCCACATATACCTTAGCTCCATACTTAGCCGCGAACTGTACTCCTTCTTCCATTTGTTCGAAAGTAAAGTTCCCTGCACGGCTACGAAGACCATAGGCCTGACCACCAATAAAGACAGCATCTGCTCCATATTGAACAGCTACTTTTAGTTTTTCAAGTGTTCCTGCAGGTGATAGAACCTCAGGACGTTTCAAAGTTTTTGTCATGTTTTCTCCTATTTGCAATATAAAAGTTTGACACTAATCTTTACCATTTTATAGCAAAAAGGTTCTAAAATCAAGTTTTGATTGATTGTTTAGACAATTTTAATTTTCTTGAAAAGCTAAGCTCAGCGAACTGTTTCTATTTGCCAAGCACCCCAACCTTTAAAACGAATGGCCCCCTTTTGATCCGTTTTGTAAATCGAATTCCCAAGTTCTTGGTTATTTTCCCCATTTTTTTCTTTAAATTTTTTCTTCTTGTCTACAGAAATGACAGTGATTTTAGGCTGAAAGATTTCGAAGACTTCGACATCTGTCTTTTTCTTCGATGCTTGCTGATGAATTAGCACTACATCTGCTTGGATTTTTGGATAAGACTTGTTTAAGAACTTCTCCTCTATATTTCCAGTAACTAGAAAAGTTTGATTTAGTAGCTTACCATACATTGCTATTGAGGCTTTACTATCCCTGTTTTGATTTTCGATTACTTCTAAACTACTCCCAAAAATAACTAACTGCTCTCCTGTTTTAATAGGACGTACTTTCAAGTTACTTTCCTCTAATTTATCCATAAATTCTCTTTTAGATAGAGTTTCTTCAGTTACTAGAATCTCTCCAAGATTGAAAGCTTTACTAATTTCTAGTAGATGGTCTAGTTGCTTAGGTTCACTATCCGTTAAAACAAGCTGATCAATCTTTGCCACTCCTCGACTTTTCAGATAAGGAATTAAACTCCGTTTGGCAATGCTCGAGGTGACTTTCTCCTGCCAAGCTTCTTTTTTCTCAACTGCTAACTTTTCACCGACATCCAGTAATATTGTCTTTCCTGTCATGTCTCTTAGGAAAATGCTCCGTCCCTGCTCCATGTCTAGGACTGTGATTTCATTTTCCAGTGGATGTTTGGTTACTAAGAAAAGTAAAACGATAAATAGGATAAGCAAAGGTGCTTTCTTCAAATTTTTACGATAATCATAAATCAGCGCCAAAGAGACTAATAGACATACCAAAACCCAGAGATTAGATTGACCCAAAATAAAGGGTTTAGTAGATAGCTGAGATACATAGCGTATGATGTTTTCTAGCCATTCAAAGAGAAAGTTAAACTGGGTAATAGGATATATCCATGACAGACAGAAGAGTATTGATAAAAGTGGTAGCAAGACCATATCAAATAAAAAAGAAAAGACAAAGGTTAAGAGTATGGACCAAGGTTGAAATTCAGAAAAATAGAATGATAAAATTGGCAGAATTCCTAAGGAAATAATGAAACTTTCTCTAACTAGACCTTTTATTCCTCCTACTTCTTCACCAGTCATGGTCAGGATAAAGGCATAGGCACAGGAGAGCACTCCTCCAGCAGTTAGGAAGAAATTCGGCATGATAAGAAATAGAATAAGAATCGTCAAAGCAAAATTATCCAGTCCCTTGAAGCCATGCTGAGCCAAAAGTTTTTGCAACAGGCTTCTAATAACAGAAGCTGAGAACCCTGTC
>CAKPXD010000207.1 GCA_934201655.1 uncultured Streptococcus sp.
TCTGTACATCATCTGGTGACGGATCATGACGAAGGTCAACGAGGCTAACCACTGCTCGAAGATTTTCTCGAGTGGTTAAGTATTCCTCAATCATGCGTCCCCATTTTTCGCGTTCCTTTTTGGACACACGGGCATAACCGTAACCAGGCACATCTACAAAACGCATCTTGTCATCAATATTAAAAAAATTGAGTAGTTGTGTTTTTCCTGGTTTCCCAGAAGTACGAGCTAAATTCTTACGATTGAGCATGGTGTTGATGAAGCTTGATTTCCCAACATTAGAGCGACCTGCAAGAGCAATCTCAGGAAGTTCATCCTGCGGATAGTGGGACTTGTTGGCAGCACTCAGTAAAATCTCAGCATTGTGTGTATTGATTTCCATAGTCACCTCTAGGCTGTCTCTAGGATTGGCTTAGCCGTACCGTCAACCGCTTCTTTTGTGATACGAACTGTTTTCACATTTTCTTGACTTGGAACTTCAAACATAACATCTAGCATAGTTTCTTCGATGATTGAGCGAAGACCACGCGCACCAGTTTTACGTTCGATGGCTTTGTTTGCAATTTCTTGGAGAGCTTCGTCGTCAAATTCTAACTCAACATCATCATAAGAAAGCAAGGTCTGGTATTGTTTGACCAAGGCATTTCTTGGCTCTTTCAAAATGCGAACCAAGTCATCTACTGTCAACTGCTCCAAGGCTGCAAAGACAGGCAAGCGTCCAATTAATTCAGGAATAATACCGAATTTCTGAATATCTTCTGCAATGATTTCTTGCATGTAAGAGCTGTTTTCGTCAATAGCCTTGCTATTTTGTCCGAAACCGATAACTTTTTCACCCAAACGCTGTTTGACAATTTCTTCGATTCCATCAAAGGCACCACCCACGATAAAGAGGATATTCTTGGTATCTACTTGAATCATTTCTTGTTGTGGATGTTTGCGTCCACCTTGTGGAGGAACACTTGCTACTGTACCTTCGATAATCTTAAGGAGGGCTTGTTGCACACCTTCACCAGAAACATCACGTGTAATAGAAACATTCTCGCTCTTCTTAGCAATCTTATCAATCTCATCGACGTAGATAATTCCACGCTCTGCTCGTTCAATGTTAAAGTCAGCTGCCTGCAAGAGTTTGAGGAGGATATTTTCCACGTCCTCACCTACATAGCCTGCTTCAGTAAGAGCTGTTGCATCAGCAATGGCAAATGGTACATTCAAACTTCTAGCAAGAGTCTGAGCAAGGAAAGTCTTCCCTGATCCAGTTGGGCCAATCATTAGAATATTTGACTTTTGCAAATCAACATCTTCAGTCTCTTCACGAGTGTCATGGAAATTGATGCGTTTGTAGTGGTTGTATACAGCCACTGCCAGAGCACGTTTAGCACGATCTTGACCGATCACATAGTGGTTCAAAATATTTAGGAGTTCGATTGGTTTTGGTACCTCAGACAAGTCCGCCAAAACTTCCTCAGCCAACTCCTCACGAATAATTTCCTGGGCCAACTCTACACATTCATTACAGATAAAGGCATTGTTCCCAGCAATTATTTTTTTAACTTCTTCTTGGCTTTTGCCACAAAATGAGCAATAAACCATCATATCATTTTTCCTATTTGTAGACATGATTCCCTTCCGTTCTAACTATTCATTCTATCTAAAATAAGGTCATATAAAAAGCATGAATGCTATTCACCAAGTTTGTGAAAGCATTTAGCCAAAGCAGAGTAGCAAGTCCAAAGCGCTTTTTACGAAAAGCGTGTGTTCCAGCTACAAGACAGACAGCACACAAAAGAGCTGTAAAAAATCCAAAAATACTGCGCTCCATTAGACTTCCTTTCTCTTTCTATATTCAATGGTAAAATCATAGACATTTTTCTCATCTTTGGAATAAGATTTGCTTGCAACAGTCTCAAAAGCAGTCAAGTCAAAATCTTCTGGGAAATAGGTATCCCCTTCAACTTGAGCATGAATTTGTGTCACAATAAGCTCATCTAAGAAAGGTTCAAAAAGCTGAAAAATTTGCTTGCCACCAAGGATGTATAGATTTTTATCCTGATGATGATACCAGTCTAAAACATCCTCAACATTTTGGAAGACCAGAGCACCATCGATTGTTTCTTCGGGATTACGCGTCAAAATCAAGGTTTCACGTCCTGGAAGCAATCGTCGACCCATCCCATCAAAGGTTACACGACCCATTAAAATGGCATGATTCAAGGTTGTTTCTTTAAAATGTTTTAACTCTGCTGGCAAATGCCAAGGTAAACGATCCTCTTTCCCGATTACACCCTTTTCATCTTGAGCCCAAATGGCTACGATTTTCTTTGTCATGCTTTCATCCTTTTCATTGATAGTTCTATTTTATCAAAAATCTTCAAAAAAGACTGTTTTGGAATGCCCTCTTGAATAGAAAAAATCCGTAGAAAACTTCTACGGATTTTTAGAAAAATACAGTATCTTACAAACCAGGTGCTTGTCC
>CAKPXD010000208.1 GCA_934201655.1 uncultured Streptococcus sp.
AGAGACAGTGGAATAGTTAAGAACGTCTAAGAAGCTGTGCTTCAAGACGTTCTACGGGAAGCCCGATAGGGCCTTCCCTAAACTATTCACTAACTTAGTTGAAAGAAAATGATCGTTTCTTTCAACTAAGTGTCGGAACTTAAAAAGTCCATGGGACCTTCCCTAACGCATTCACTAGTTCACAGAAGAGAAAATGATCGTTTCTCTTCTGTGATCGTCGGAATAATCGCCAGTAAAAGTGGAACTTTTGTAGTTCTACGGGAAGTCGGATGGGATCTTCCCTAACGCATTCACTAACCTGTAATCTTGTTGTTTAAATCAAAAAATGATTTAATTCGTATATGATTAAAATCGTAAAAAGGAGTCGTCATGTCATTAGCTAAAGATATTGCTAGCCATCTTTTGAAAATCGAAGCGGTTTATTTGAAACCAGAAGAACCTTTTACTTGGGCATCTGGGATCAAGTCCCCAATTTATACAGATAACCGTGTAACCCTCGCTTATCCTGAAACTCGTACCTTGATCGAAAATGGATTTGTAGATAAAATCAAGGAAGCTTTCCCTGAAGTAGAAGTGATTGCAGGAACTGCAACTGCAGGGATTCCTCACGGAGCCATTATTGCGGACAAGATGAATTTGCCATTTGCCTACATCCGTAGCAAACCAAAAGACCACGGTGCTGGAAACCAAATCGAAGGCCGTGTACCACAAGGTCAAAAGATGGTCGTAGTGGAAGATTTGATTTCTACTGGTGGATCTGTCTTGGATGCTGTCGCAGCTGCCAAGCGTGAAGGAGCAGACGTCCTTGGTGTCGTAGCTATCTTCACCTACCAATTGGAGAAAGCCGATAAGAAATTTGCGGAAGCTGGCGTTCAACTTGAAACCTTGTCTAACTATACAGAATTGATTCATTTGGCAGAAGAACAAGGTTACATCACTTCTGAAGGTTTAGAGTTGTTACACCGTTTCAAGGAAAACCAAGAAACTTGGCAAAATAAATAATAGGACGGAAGCGTTTCTAACGCTTCTTTTTTATACTCTTTTCACTAGTTGGTGGTTAACTTGAATCTCAAAGTAAAATCCGGTATGATAGTAGTAATTGTATTTATGGATGAAGGAAAATCTATTTTTAAAGGAGAAGAAGATGACAAAAGAACATTATTTGCAAATGAAGAAACAGGCTCGTGTCTGGTTTACCGTTAATATCGTCATCAGTTTGATCGCTATTGCAGGAGGAATTTTAGTGGTCATTAGTCAATCACGTCATATTCCATTTTTATTGATGGCCTTGGGGGCACTGACTTTGATGAACCAAGTCTTGGTTACCCCTGCTTTCAACGCAAAAAGAGAAGCTGAGGAAGAACATCCAGAATGGAAGAGCTTGTCGACTAAAGATACAAAAATAACTGAAGAGAATCTGCAAAAAGGGTTTCTCGTATCCATTACGGCTCTTCTGATTGTCATTATTGGTTTCTTTATGTTTTATCGTCCTCTTCCGACAAGAGACGCAGAAACTGAAGTGATCAGAACCTATCGAGAGATTCAGTCTGTTCCAGAAAGTTCGACAGAAAAAGAATCTAACTCGATCTCCAATTTAACCCCGAAAGACGTTCAAACTTTACAAGAATTGAAAGAAGAAATCGAATCCAATGCCCCATCAGATTCAAATTCACTGGATCTCAATAAAGCAAAAGGTCTTGCTGAAAAGGCACAGCAACAGAATTGGTTGAAAAGGGGAGAATAAAAATTTTTTCAAGGGATTTGAAATCAACTAGTTTTTGTGAAAGGGTAAAAAATCAATGACAGTAACAATATTCTGGCTTAGTTTGGGCATTCTGAGCCTTGTTTTCTTGATCATGCTGCTTATCTTTTACACCTTGTATCGTAGTGAAATAAAAGTGAAAACAGAATCAACCGCAAAAGTTATGGGAGAAGTAGTTGCTTTTGATTCCAAAAATCAACTGCTTATTTCCCTGCCTGAGGTGGAGTATCAAGTTGGGGGCGAAAGATACCAAAAGACATTCACCTATGCTTATTTTAGGGAGACTTCTTCCAAATCTAGGCAGGCCAATGTTTTCGATAGAACCTATGTTCTTGGAGCCGGCAAAAATCTGGATTTGCGGATGATATTCCCAATCGGGTCTCCTATGACAGTCTTTTATAATCCAGTCGACCCACAGATCGGTTTTGTCGAACGATATGCTGGCTTAGTCGGTTTCTATAAAATCGGAATGATTCTAACGGTTGGAATTTATCTTGTATTATTATGTATTTTAATTCTAGTATTTTAGGTCTGTTAGTTAAGGTTAAGAGTTAAAAATTGCTTCGATAAAATGAGTATGTTTACAAATTACATTTTAGAACAACTTTTCTTTGCACTTTACAGTTGATAGTCACCCCAAAACAGCAGAAATGCTGTTTTTT
>CAKPXD010000209.1 GCA_934201655.1 uncultured Streptococcus sp.
GGCGCAAATACATGGACTTCCCCCGGAAACTCTTCTCTAGCTAACTTCGCTTCATAGAGTCCACTAGCTGTCGTACCTGATAGATACTGGCTAATCAAAGGATAGGTTTTATAGAGAGAATAAGCCTTTTGAGCTAGCAAAACCTTACAACCTGCCTTTTCCTGAACCTCTTGCAGAATGCTACAATTTTCTTCTAGTTTTGCTAAATCTATGACATAAGCTGGCGTTGGTACTTGTTCTAACTTCATTAGTCCACCATTTCTGGATTTTCAACCACAACCCATGGCAAACCGTATTTATTTAAAGCTTCCATGAATGGGTCTGGATCCAACTCTTCAAGGTTATAAACTCCTGGTTGTTTCCATGTACCATCCATCACTAATTTTGTCCCAATCATGGCAGGAACACCTGTTGTGTAAGAAATGGCTTGTGAACCAACCTCTGCATAGCACTCCTGATGGTCGCACACATTGTAAATGTAGATTGTCTTCTCAACTCCATCTTTGACGCCTGTAAAGATACATCCAATATTAGTTTTACCAACAGTACGTGGGCCAAGGCTTGCAGGATCTGGAAGCAAGGCTTTCAAGAATTGGATTGGTACGATTTCTTGGCCGTTAAAGTTAATCGTATCTGTACGAAGGAGACCAACGTTTTCCAAGCATTTCATGTGCGTTAGATAAGATTGGCCAAAAGTCATAAAGAAGCGAATGCGTTTAACTCCTGGAATATTCTTTGCTAATGATTCGATTTCTTCATGGTGGAGGAGATACATGTCTTTTTGACCAACTTGAGGGAAATCATACTCACGTTTGATAGACATAGCTTCGACTTCTACCCACTTTCCATCTTCCCAGTAAGAACCTGGTGCAGAAACTTCACGCAAGTTGATTTCTGGGTTGAAGTTTGTTGCAAATGGATAACCGTGGTCACCACCATTACAGTCTAAAATGTCGATATAGTGGATTTCGTCAAAGTAATGTTTGAGTGCATAAGCTGAAAAGACGCTGGTTACCCCTGGGTCAAAACCAGATCCAAGTAGAGCAGTCAGACCTGCTTCCTTGAATTTTTCTTGATAAGCCCATTGCCATGAGTAGTCAAAGTAAGCTGTAAAACCAAGCTCCTTACAACGTTTCTCATAAATAGCACGCCATTCAGGGTCTTCTGTGTCCTCAGCCTCGTAGTTGGCAGTATCGATATAGTGGACACCTGTTGCCAAACAAGCATCCATAATGGTCAAGTCTTGATAAGGCAAAGCTACGTTCAAAACAGCTTCTGGTTTGTAGCTTTCAATCAAGGCAATCACTTCTTCTACCTTGTCAGCATCAAGAGCAGCTGTTTCAATCTTTGTACTTGTCTTGCCTTCCAGTTTAGCCTTCAAGTCATCACATTTTGACTTGGTACGGCTAGCAATCATAATCTCTTTAAAGGTTTCGCTATCTTGGCAAAACTTTGAAATAGCAACTTGGGCAACTCCCCCACATCCAATAACTAATAAACGACTCATTTTTTTCCTTCCTCTTCTTCTAAAATGTCTTCTACATACTTAGGCAACATAAAGGCACCAATATGTAGGTTTGCAGTGTAGTATTCTGTGAAAAGCTGGCGTTTTTTCCAACCTTCCTTATCAAAATCTTTGACAGGGTGATATTTTTTCGATGCAAATCCAAACAACCAATAGCCCGCAGGACTAGTTGGGATATGTGCCTGATAAACCCGGCTGATTGGAAAGGCTTGATTGACCTTGCGGTGCATGCTTCGGCAAGCTGACTCATCTTCGTCAAAGAAAGGACTACCATGCTGATAGATCATGATTCCGTCTTCTTTAAGAGCCCTATAACTATTGCCGTAAAATTCCTTGGTAAAAAGCCCTTCCGTATGACCAAATGGATCTGTCGCATCGTTGATGATGATGTCGTAATCATCTTCACAGTTTCTCAAAAATCTCAGTCCATTTTGGTAGTAAATGGTGACGCGAGGGTCATCAAGTCCTGCAGCAAAATCTGGGAAGTATTCTCGACAAACCTCAACCAGCATCTCATCTGGTTCTACAATATCGATTTGTTCCAATTCAGGATATAGTGTCAAAACCTGGGCAACACCACCGTCACCACCCCCAATAACCAAGACTTTCTTTGGGTTGGGATGGACAGCCATAGGAACGTGAACCGTCATTTCATTATAGACAAAATCATCTGCATCTGAGAATAAGACATGCCCATTTAAAATCAATATCTTTCCAAAAGCTGGTGTGTCTAAAACTTCGATATCTTGCCATTCACTTTTACCAGCATAGAGTTGCTTGACTGTTCTCAGGGATAATTTCACATCTGGAGTATGAACTTCAGAAAACCATAAATCCATCTAGTTCTCCTTTCTTTCAA
>CAKPXD010000210.1 GCA_934201655.1 uncultured Streptococcus sp.
GATGAAAGATGGTCTGAGATAGAGCTGTTGCTGATAGTGAGGGTTCACAGAGAACCGGGAAATGTATGTATATAAATTGCAGAGTAACGCAGCCTAAATTAGAGGCTCTCATCCATCCCAGTGGGAGCCTCTTTTTATGTCTACTAATGAATAAATCTACATCAGCCAACCTTAACCTATACTTTAGGAACACAAAGGTGAATTGGGAGTATGCGGAATGCGGCAGATACCATGGGAGATGTGATTGGAAAGGTCATATAGGCTCCCACAATCTACTTCAAAAACAATAAAATGCAGGCCAATTGGCCTGCATTTTATTATTTCTGTGTTACTTTTCTGGCGTGGGCGGATGTAGCAAAACTAGTATTAAAAGTCTCCTTTTTCCAAGCTGGCCAAGAAGACTCAGCAGCTTTTCGGATAGAGCTATAGGCGGTAGAATATGTCTTTGCCTTCAGTGTCACCTGTGTTCCGTCCATCCTAGATTCGCTCATTTTTAATTACTCCTTTTTAAATGCGACTGTTTCATCTTCAAACACCATGAGAGCTTGCTCTTCGGAATCGAGATAGTTGAAAAGAGCTGCAGGATTTCTTAATTCTGCTTTTTCGCGTTTCCACTCAACTGTTCGACCATCTTTGTTTTTGCGCCTTCTAGCATACCATTTAGTCGAGGATAGCGCAAATAGATCAACAAACCGTTGAGGACCAACACCAACAAATGGCTCAAAGACTACTTTTCGTTCATCTGGTTTACCAGCAGAAATTTCTGCCCGGTAAAAATCAAGCGCTTTGCTTTTGGGGTATGGTTCAATGTAAACAACTCTTTTTACTCCGGCAGCGATAATGTGCTTGGCACAATTGTGGCACGGAAAAGTTGTAACATACATTGTTGCACCCCGACAGGAAATATTGTTACGCGCACAAGACAACAATGCTTCCATTTCACCATGAACGACTCGACCGTACTCAGTCAAGTCTCCAATTCCAGCCTTTTTTACTTTCTGGATATTCTCTTGTGAAATCTCGACATCAAGTTCCGAAAGAACGGATTTGATAATTTTTTCTTGTTCGATTTTATTAGAATCATATCCAAGAGTATAATCACGTCCATTCTCTTCATCTTCATATTTGCCCCCAGACGTTTGAATTGGCCAATAAAGACCGCCGCCCGCCCTGGGGCAATCGTTCACGCCCATTGCTAGAATTTCTTGATTGTTAGCAACAACAGCGCCAACTTGACGTGATAAGTCTGCAGACCGCAAAGATGTTGCATACGCCATAAACATTGCATACTCATCAAAACCCGGAGAAATAAACGGAGAGCCAAACAACAAATCAATTAATCTTGCAACGGAATTGTATGTATGATCTGTATTCTCTGTAACATTAATAAAATAGTCTGCATGTTGGAAAGCATCTCGTGTGTGCTGACCTTGAGCAATATCTTCATCTTCATCACGGGCCAGAAGCGCTTGAGCATCTGGCTTTGAGATACCCTTTCGCTCCATCAAATACTTCAACCGCCGCTCATAGTCGCTTGTAACACCAATGAGATGAAATGCATCACCATATGTCTGACGCATAAAATCAACCTCATCCGGGTTTTTAAGCGAGTTAACAATATATGCGCATCGCTTCTTAGGCTGAGGTTTTTCATTCTCGTCTGGAATACGAGTAAGGTAAATTTGCCGGGCTACTCCTCTTACGAGGATAGACATATCATCTGAAGTTGCTCGAATTTCGTTACCAAGATCCATATAATGAGAAATCCGATCATATTCACTTGTGAATAAGGGGGGATCTGATTCAAACTGCGAAATGATTTGTTTAGACACAACAATTTCTTCAACCTTGTATTTAAAAAATGCAAGTTGATCCGTAATGTCCTTAATTACTCCCTTAGTATCTGTACCAACGGTAGCGATAATACCTAATACCAGTTCGCTGTCCACAATGTTTTTTGGCGTAAACTCACCTCCAGTCTTTCAAATATTCTACTACAAGCCAACAATAATCACAAGCCACGAAAACTCCGAAACACACTCGCTGATTTTGGGTAAGTTTGACGAGAATCAACAAGTTGAAAATATGGTCAAGAAACGGAACACTTCTAGGGTATAATTACGAGGAGAAATTAAAATCAAATTTATTGCCATCTAACTGTACCTATCGCCGTATTGGTCAGTGTATTAGTCAACGCAAAAGTCAAATTTTGAAGCAAACTTTTGCAAAGAAATATAAAGAAAAGTTCCTGATTTCTTGCGAAATCAGGAACTTTTTGGTGGAGACTACTGGACTCGAACCAGTGACCTCCTGCGTGTGAAGAACTGCGGGGATTTCGGCGCAGGTAACCGCGGATGCTTGACCGCTGGGGCCACAGTTGTTT
>CAKPXD010000211.1 GCA_934201655.1 uncultured Streptococcus sp.
TCATGAAATTGTTTTGGATAGGTATTTGAAAGAATGAACAGGATGTAATATAAACAACCAAATACTTAGTGGAAATATTGATGTAAACTAGGATTTATCACTATTGTGATGCTGTAGGAAGTGTATTCGGAATGGCTCTCAAATCTTGTATGTTTTGCATTTAAATAAATAGAAAACTTAAACTTTTTTAAAAAAATAAGAAAAAAAGTCTTGACATAGGAAGAATATCCTAGTATACTAGTCATAGTTACGAAGTAACGAATAATTTTTGAAAAGAAAAAAGGAGATAAAACAATGAAAAAAGTTTTATTATCATCAGTAGCAGCTCTTGCAGTATTTGCAACAGCAGCACCAGCATTTGCAGACCGCGAACTTAGTGCTCAAGAACAAGCGTCTACACAAGGTACTAATGTTCAAGCTAACCCTTATGACAAAAACTCAGAAGGACATGCTACTAGCTCAATTCCAGAAGTTCGTGTTGGTGTACATTATGGACGTGTTAACGTGGTAACTCCTGATGGAAAACCATTGGCAGGTGTTCCAGTTGATGTATTGGTTAACGGAAAAGTAGTTTTGGATGCTGTGCCAACTAATGAAGGTGGATTTGTAGAATTTGAAGCACCTGCTGGTGCAACAGTTCTTTACCGTGATGCAGTTCGCCCTAAAGGATATTTCCTGGTTTCGACTGGAACTAGCTTTATTGTAAGTGGTGATCAAATGTATACTGACGGAACTATTGTATTGTCAAATGCTAAAGCTCCAGATCAAACTGTAACTCCAGGTAGTGATAATGGATCAACTAATGAAGCTACAAACAAAGCTAAGAAAACTGAAGAAGGAGCTAAAGCGGCTCAAAATGGTAAAGCAGCATCAGCTCAAGCTGGTAAAGCTCTTCCAAAAACAAGCGCAGTTAAATAATTCGATAATTAATTAGCTCGAAACGAATATCACTGAGTCCTAGGACTCAGTGTTATTTTTTAGAAAAAATATCAAGAGGAGATTAGTGAAATGAAAAGAGCTGGAGAAAAAAGTTCAACTAAATTAGGTCTTGTGATTGCCGCTCTTATTGCAGTTGTCTTACTTGTTGCTGGATTTATTTTTTTGAATCCATTTGGAGGTGGGAAATCTTCTAGCACAGCTAAAAAGTCAACTAGTACAAGCTCAACCAAACAAGCAGTCAAATATGAGCCGAGTCAAGAAGAAAAAGATTACCTGAAAAATCGTTTTGCCCAATTAACTGGGGTTAACCCTGAAACAATTGCTTATGTCTATGCGCCTGGAACTCAATTGGATGAGCCTGTTGTACAAACCACTGACAATGAGACTTATTTGAATAAGACTTTTGATGGTGGGAATGAACCATACATGGGGACAGTCTTTATGGATATGGATAACAAAAAAGACTTTAGCGATCGTTTGACCTGGCTCTTTGGTCACGCACGTGGTAGTAAGGTTGCAGATCATCGCATGTTTAATGATGTTAATTTCTATGATACGCAAGAGTATTTTGATCAACATCCCTATGTTGTAATTGAAACTCCTGAGCGTAAGTATTACTATGAAGCGATGGGGTTGGTCATCGTCCCTGAAGATACTGCCTTCTACCGTACAAGCTTTACTGATGATAAAGATTTCACCACTCAGTTGAAAAATATCTATGAGTCTGCCAGTACTAAGAATCCTAATATCAAGATCAAGGCATCTGATAAATATTTGGTATTGTCAACTTGTCGCGAAGAGGATGAAACCATCCGTTCTAACCTCTACCTTCGTCAAATCCCTGATTCAGAAATGAAGGATTTTGTAGCGAAACATGCAGATCAATTGAAATATGTGGCAACACGTGGTCAACAATAATAACAAAAAGGCTTAGGCCTTTTTTTGTTATGTCTGGTATTTGTAGGAAATGTCTTGTAATCTGTTCATCTATCTTCTTTTTATCCTATATCTAGTAGGTTGAGCCTTTGCGATGGACTTCCATTTATAGTATAATGAATATAAGTGTATTTGGAGGTGTTTTATGGATTTAACGAAACGCTTTAATAAGAATCTAAATCGGATTGAAGTTTCTTTGATTCGTCAGTTTGACCAATCAATTTCTTCCATTCCTGGTGTCTTGCGTTTGACTTTGGGGGAACCGGATTTTACAACTCCTGAACATGTGAAAGAAGCTGGAAAGGCTGCTATTGACGCGAACTTTAGTCATTATACAGGAATGAGTGGCTTGCTGGCTTTGCGTGAGGCTGCGAGTCAGTTTGTGGCTGATAAGTATGGTATTCACTATCGTCCTGAAGATGAGATATTGGTGACGATCGGTGCGACTGAAGCCCTATCTGCAACCTTGACAGCGAT
>CAKPXD010000212.1 GCA_934201655.1 uncultured Streptococcus sp.
GAGACTATCTTTGAAATGGCCAAACCATTCCTCGAAGAAGCAGGACGTTTGACAGACAAGGCTGAGAAATTGGTGGAGCTCTACAAACCACAAATGAAGTCAGTGGACGAAATTGTTCCATTGACAGACCTTTTCTTCTCAGACTTCCCAGAATTGACAGAAGCTGAGCGAGAAGTCATGGCTGGCGAAACTGTTCCGACTGTACTTGAGACTTTCAAAGCGAAACTCGAAGCCATGTCAGACGATGAGTTTGTGGTAGAAAATATCTTCCCACAAATCAAAGCAGTCCAAAAGGAAACTGGTATCAAAGGGAAAAATCTCTTCATGCCAATCCGTATCGCCGTTTCAGGTGAAATGCATGGTCCTGAATTGCCAGATACCATCTACTTGCTTGGACGTGAAAAATCCATCCAACACATCGAAAAAATGTTGGCAGAAATTGCGAAATAGCATACAAAAAGAGCTTAAATATTGAGCTCTTTTTATATGCATACTTGTTTGAAAATGCAAAGATTTTAGTGTATAATATGAATTGACAGGGCAAGGAAATAAGTTGGTGAGATGGTATTGTTACAACTAGACTCGGCTTAGTCTAACATTATTCCTAATGTTGGTCAGTCTACTTATTTTTTCTTTGCGTTTTGCTGAATAGAAGCAGAAATTCTTTTGTTCATGCAGTTACCATCCCTTACAAAGACTTTGTTTTCGATCACCAGAGTTTCACTACAAAGATTTTAGTCCAATTAGTCCAGCTTTTTAGAGAAGTATATCTACTCTTTCTTCTCCAAAAATAGAAAGAAATCGACTTTGCTCTGTTACCTTGCATTATGCAAGGTTTTTTTGTGGAATAGTACTGGGAAATTTACGATTTCGTTTTGGAGTGGTATAATATTAACTATCCTGATGAATAGAGGAACTCGAATGAAAGAATTTAACAAATCAATAAAATTAGAGCATGTGGCTTATGATATCCGTGGTCCAGTTTTGGAAGAAGCTATGCGCATGCGCGCAAATGGAGAAAAAATTCTTCGTTTGAATACAGGGAACCCAGCTGAGTTTGGCTTTACAGCTCCAGATGAGGTTATCCACGACTTGATTATGAATGCCCGTGATAGTGAAGGCTATTCAGATTCAAAAGGTATCTTTTCAGCTCGTAAGGCCATCATGCAGTATTGCCAACTAAAGAAATTCCCCAATGTGGATATTGATGATATCTACCTTGGAAATGGGGTTAGTGAGCTAATCGTTATGTCTATGCAAGGGCTTTTGGATAACGGCGATGAAGTCTTGGTTCCTATGCCTGACTATCCACTTTGGACTGCGGCAGTCAGCTTGGCTGGGGGAAATGCCGTTCACTACGTCTGTGATGAAGAAGCGGAATGGTATCCAGACCTAGATGACATTAAGTCTAAGATTAGTTCAAATACTAAGGCTATTGTTTTGATCAATCCGAATAACCCAACGGGGGCTCTCTATCCTAAAGAACTCTTACTAGATATCATCGAGATTGCTCGTCAAAATGACTTGATTATTTTTGCGGATGAAATCTACGACCGTATGGTTATGGATGGCAATGTCCACACACCAGTCGCAAGTTTGGCTCCAGACCTTTTCTGTGTCAGTATGAATGGTCTGTCTAAATCTCACCGTATCGCTGGTTTCCGTGTTGGTTGGATGGTCTTGTCTGGACCTAAACATCATGTAAAGGGCTACATTGAAGGTCTCAACATGCTCTCAAACATGCGACTTTGTTCGAATGTGCTTGCTCAACAGGTTGTTCAAACTTCACTAGGTGGTCACCAGTCAGTGGATGAGTTGCTTCTTCCTGGTGGTCGTATCTATGAACAAAGAAACTTTATTTATAATGCCATTCAAGATATCCCTGGTTTATCAGCTGTTAAGCCAAAAGCGGGTCTTTATATCTTCCCTAAAATCGACCGCAATATGTACCGTATCGATGACGATGAACAATTTGTCCTTAATTTCTTGAAACAAGAAAAAGTGCTTTTGGTACATGGACGTGGTTTTAACTGGAAAGAACCAGATCACTTCCGTATCGTTTATCTACCACGTGTCGATGAGTTGGCCCAAATACAGGAAAAGATGACTCGCTTCTTGAAGCAGTATCGTAGATAAGGCTTTCATAGCAAAAAAGCTGGAAACATTTGTCAGAGCTATTGACAAATACGTAAGAATCAGATAGAATAGTAAAGTATGTTTAGTAACTGATCACTTTATAGCCGGCTAAACGAATACAAAATCTATGAGGAGGTATTCATCGTGAAACGTACTTATCAACCAAGTAAACTTCGT
>CAKPXD010000213.1 GCA_934201655.1 uncultured Streptococcus sp.
ACGAGAACTTTTTTCCCTTTCAAGTCAACGTCTTTAACAGTCAATTTTGCCATTAGATATGACTCCTTCTTTTTTTTTACGTGTTAATTATATCACAAAATCAATAAAAGAGATAGCAAAACCTTAAACTTTTCTTGCTCTCTATTCCATCTGACAAAATTGACATTAACTTTGTTTATCAAATAAAACCTTTGTCCATTTTCATCTCTAATTAAACCTGTCTTGATACTTTTTATTAAATAACCACTGAAGATTGATCCGAGGTTTGGGCTGGGCTTCAATAACTGGAGCAAAAACTTCTCTAATTTCCTGTTTTATTTCAGATTCATGAATTTCTTTTTTGGGTTGCTCCCCTGTGAAGTCAGTTACATGGTGAAGTCTAAAGGTACTGTCAAAACCTACAGAAAAATGATATTTATGATATGAAAAATTTCCCATAGTTTCTGATAAGACAAAATTGTTTTTAGTGTCAATAATAGCATTTCCTCCATCATCATCGTAGCGAATCCCCTCAATTTTCGGGGTATAAATCGAACCCATATTTTCAAGTAGCATGACTAAGTCGGGCTCTGTCCCCTCCTTATGAGGCATCTGTTGCGCATAGTAGACTGAATAATATTTCAAGTTGCTATAAGCGTATAAACTCAACCCTAAGAATACAACTACCCCTATACTAAATACTAGGATAGTTCCTATAATGATTCCTTTTAATACTTTCATCTCTAATTAAACCTGTCCTGATACTTCATATTAAACAACCACTGAAGATTGATGAGGGGTTTACTTTGTACATCAAGTACCGGTTGAACGGTTTCTCGAATCTCTTCTTTTATTTTTTTTTCATCAACTGTAGCTAGATCAATTTTTTTATAATCCTTGTCAATAGCCCACTCAAGCTCAAAATTTTTATTGAATTTATAGGTTACATCGTTTTGATCGCTATAACCATAACCACCAACAAATTCATCAAAATTTGTTGGTTTACCAGTTAGGTTAGTCGAATTTTCAATAAAATTCCTACCATCATTATCGTAGCGAATACCCTCAATTTTCGGGGTATAAATCGAACCCATGTTTTCAATCAACATGACTAAGTCGGGTTCTGTTCCCTCCTTATGAGGCATCCGTTGTGCATAATAGACTGAGTTAGATAGCAAATTAATCGTAGTAACAGCATACATACTCGCTCCTATAAATACTACTAAGCCAATGCTCACTACTACAATGATTACAGCAATTACTACTTTTAATGCTTTCATCTTCTTTTTCCTTTCTTATTCCCAAACCAATTCTTGATGGGAGTAACGATAAATATCTTTTACAACTCAATATATATAATCAATCTTCAAAGCAAAACATGCAGATATCTCACTACAACAATTCTTATGAAATAATAAAAATCTTAACATAAACATTCTAAGAATGCAAAAAGGCAGGAGCCAAAAATAGCTCTTGCCTTTTAATACTATTATCTTGTCAGACGGTAATTTAGAAGTTCAACTTACTCTTCTTTTTTCTTTTGAGCGAGAAGTCCAAAACCACCTAGGACTCCAACCAATCCAAGAGCCAGAAGATTTGCATCTGCACCTTCACCCGTACTTGGGAGTTGTTTTCCTTCAGGTTTTTCAGCTTGTGCTTCTGCTTTTGCTGGTTCCTGCTTAGCTGCTTGTGCTACTGGAGCAGGTGCAAGAGGTTTGTCATCTTGGACATCCACTTTTGGCCCAATCTCAACAATCTCAGTAACAGTTTCTTTGATAAGCTCTGTTCCCTTAAGACTGCGGTTGCCTTCTGTATCTACTTCTACAAGATTTCGACGAAGTCCTTCAACTCCTGCTTGAACCAAGCGACGTTCTCCTGCTTTAAGACTAGGATTTACTCGTTCTTCTTGGCCGTATGCAAGCTTTTCTTCCTCAACCACTAATGCTGGATTGCTAATGGTCAAATCTTTGACTCCGTCTAGTGGTTGAACACGACTTTCTACCTTGGTACCAACTTCAGTAATCTCAGCCACTGCTTCCTTGACTACTTCTGTCTCAAGAAGAGTGCGGTTGCCTTTGGCATCAACTTCAATCAGACGACGAGTCTGACCTTCTACACCTGCCTGAACGATACGACGCTCTCCTGCTTGAAGGCTAGGATTTACTCGTTCTTCATGGCCGTATGCAACTTTTTCTTCTTCAATCACCAATGCTGGATTGCTGATAGTCAAATCTTTGACTCCGTCTAGCGGTTGAACACGACTTTCTACCTTGGTACCAACTTCAGTAATCTCAGCCACTGCTTCCTTGACTACTTCTGTCTCAAG
>CAKPXD010000214.1 GCA_934201655.1 uncultured Streptococcus sp.
GATAGAAGGAGACTTTACTAGTTTTCTTATTGACTAAAAAGTGTTAAAATGGTAGGAAGAACTGGAGAGTATGCATGCCAAAAGAAGTAATTTATTCTGGCGATGAAGTCGTCGCTTTAACGCAAAAATATTTATCGAAAGAAGATGTGGCTTTTGTCCATAAGGCCTTGGTTTATGCTGTAGAGTGCCACAGTGGCCAATATCGTAAATCAGGCGAGCCTTACATTATCCACCCTATCCAGGTAGCAGGTATCTTGGCTAAGCTCAAGCTGGACGCTGTCACTGTTGCCTGTGGTTTTTTGCATGACGTGGTAGAAGACACAGATGCTACTTTGGATGACTTAGAGCGCGAGTTTGGCCATGATGTTCGAGTGATTGTAGACGGCGTTACCAAGCTTGGTAAGGTCGAATACAAGTCTATCGAAGAGCAGTTGGCTGAGAATCACCGCAAGATGCTTATGGCCATGTCAGAGGATATCCGCGTTATCTTGGTCAAGCTCTCTGACCGCCTGCACAATATGCGTACTCTTACTCATCTTCGTAAGGACAAGCAAGAACGTATTTCCCGAGAAACCATGGAAATCTACGCACCACTTGCTCACCGTCTGGGGATTTCAAGTGTTAAGTGGGAACTAGAGGATCTTTCCTTCCGTTACCTCAATCCGACAGAGTTTTACAAGATAACTCATATGATGAAGGAGAAACGTCAAGAACGTGAAGCCTTGGTCGATGAAGTTGTGACAAAACTTGAGGAGTATTCATCTGAGCGCAATCTTACAGGAAAAATCTATGGTCGTCCTAAGCATATCTACTCTATTTACCGTAAAATGCAGGACAAGAAAAAACGCTTTGAGGAGATCTATGACCTGATTGCCATTCGCTGTATCCTAGATACTCAGAGTGATGTCTATGCCATGTTGGGTTACGTTCATGAGCTATGGAAACCAATGCCAGGACGTTTCAAGGACTACATTGCCAATCGTAAAGCCAATGGTTACCAGTCTATCCATACGACTGTTTATGGACCAAAAGGACCGATTGAGTTCCAGATCCGTACCAAGGAAATGCACGAGGTTGCTGAGTACGGGGTTGCGGCTCACTGGGCCTACAAAAAAGGAATGAAAGGCCAAGTTAATAGCAAGGAATCTGCCATTGGGATGAACTGGATCAAGGAGATGATGGAACTCCAAGACCAGGCGGATGATGCCAAAGAATTTGTCGATACGGTCAAAGAAAACTATCTAGCCGAAGAGATTTATGTCTTTACCCCAGATGGAGCGGTTCGTTCTCTTCCAAAGGATTCTGGACCGATTGACTTTGCCTATGAGATTCATACCAAGATCGGGGAAAAAGCAACTGGTGCCAAGGTCAATGGTCGTATGGTACCTTTGACTACCAAGCTGAAAACAGGGGACCAGGTTGAAATCATCACCAATCCAAATTCATTTGGACCAAGCCGTGACTGGCTCAATATGGTTAAGACCAGCAAAGCCCGTAACAAAATTCGTCAATTCTTTAAAAACCAAGACAAAGAATTGTCCATCAATAAAGGCCGTGAAATGCTGATTAGTCAGCTCCAAGAAAACGGCTATGTGGCCAATAAATTTATGGACAAGCGCCACATGGATGAAGTCCTTCAAAAAACCAGCTACAAGACAGAAGAAGCCCTTTTTGCAGCCATTGGTTTTGGAGAAATCGGAGCCATTACCGTCTTTAACCGTTTGACGGAAAAAGAACGTCGTGAAGAAGAGCGTGCCAAGGCTAAGGCAGAAGCAGAAGAACTGGTCAAGGGTGGCGAAGTCAAAGTAGAGAACAAGGACACGCTTAAGGTGAGGCATGAGGGTGGAGTTGTCATCCAAGGTGCTTCTGGGCTCTTGGTCCGGATTGCCAAATGTTGTAACCCTGTTCCTGGTGATGATATCGTCGGTTATATTACCAAAGGTCGCGGAGTTGCCATCCACCGTGTGGACTGTATGAACCTTCGTTCACAGGAAAACTATGAGCAACGTCTGCTAGATGTTGAATGGGAAGACCAATTTTCAACCAAGGAATATATGGCTCATATCGATATCTATGGACTCAACCGTTCTGGCCTTTTGAATGATATCTTGCAAGTCCTATCAAACACAACTAAAAATATCTCGTCGGTTAATGCCCAACCGACCAAGGATATGAAATTTGCCAATATCCATGTATCCTTTGGAATTTCTAACCTTTCAATGTTGACAACTGTGGTTGATAAGATTAAGAGTGTGCCAGAAGTCTACTCAGTCAAACTGACCAATGG
>CAKPXD010000215.1 GCA_934201655.1 uncultured Streptococcus sp.
AGAAAAGTGATAATCCTGTAGAGATGATAAAAAACAAAATAAATGAAACTAAAAAAGAAATCTATTTTACATTGATATTTACATTAGTTTGTTTTGTTGTTGGTCTTTTTGTTGAAATAGTTGGAATTTTTAATATGGTTTTTATTCCTACTATTCTGGTTTTTGTGCTAACAGCTTTTGTCTTTTTTGCCTTGTTAGAAAACTATGCCTTGAAATAGTTTACTGTTGATTATTCAAATTAAAAGCGATGATTTAATCATCGCTTTATCTAGGTGTGCCGGGCATGGCACTAATTCAGTCGGAGTCAAACCGACCACAGGTATTTACCACCAAGTGTAGTGAACCACAAGCTAGTATCAGTGATGATATGGGCGGAGGAAGTGGTGTAGCGATTCTTTTGAGCGTACGAACAGAAACTTGATACAAGGCTAAATGGTGGATGATAGTGCCTAACAACTATAAGTCCAAAAGGTAAACGTAAAACCAAGAGAGTAAATCAAGACGTTGTGAAAGAAATAGGATTAGTGAATTACCCCGGGAGACCTCATATACGATGAAGTCCAATAAACTTTAAAAACAGTAATGGTACCATCGGTCGAAAATGGTTTAATATGAGGAGTCAGCTGAGGTCGTAGTAGGTGTTAATTAAACACTGAAGGACTTAATGTTTATATAGTGCAAGCCACTATAATTAAATTTCGATTAGTCCGAAAGGATATAAGTAACAATATGAAAGAATCGTATATCTTTCTAGTTATGGTTATCCGGGGATGATGTTGAAATATTCTGAAAATAGAAAGGATGCAGCAGATGAAATTAATTGAAAAGATTTTAAGCGAAGATAACTTGAATGAGGCTATTAAGAAAGTAAAGTCAAATAAAGGAGCACCTGGTGTTGATAAGATGTCAGTAGCTCAAATAGATGACTATTTCAAAGTTCATAATAAAGAGATTATATCTTCTATTATGAATATGACTTATAAGCCTCAACCTGTAAGAAGAGTTTATATCCCTAAAGCCAATGGTAAGAAAAGACCCTTAGGTATTCCTACAGTAGTGGATAGAGTTATTCAACAAGCTATTGCACAAGAACTATCTAAAATTTATGAACCACTATTCTCAAATAGTAGTTATGGTTTTAGACCAAATAGAGGTGCACACAACGCTATTGAAAAGGTACTTGAATTATTAAATGAAGGCTATGAATGGGTAGTGGATTTAGATATAGAAAAGTATTTCGACACGGTGAATCATGATAAGTTAATTTCAATACTTAGAGAAGAAGTTAATGACAAGACAACTCTAAATTTGATACGAAAGTTTCTAAGAGCCGGCGTAATGGAAAATGGTCTAGTATCTTCAAACAGTGAAGGTATGCCTCAGGGTGGGCCTCTATCGCCAATACTCTCATGTGTCTATTTAGATAAGTTTGACAAGGAATTAGAGTCAAGAGGATTACACTTTGTAAGATACGCCGATGACGTTAATATACTAGTTAAAAGTGAATTAAGCGCTAATAGAGTGATGAAATCAGTAACTTCATGGTTAGAGAGAAAACTATTTCTTAAGGTCAGTGCAACTAAAACCAAAGTTGTAAGACCAAATGACTCAAACTTTTTAGGTTTCACATTTCTTAAACGTTCAGATGGATGGAAGTGTAAGCCAATGGATAGCAAAGTTCAAAGCCTATATGATAAGTGTAAACAAATATTAATTCGTAAAAGAGCAATAGCTATGACTACCGATACATTATTTTCAAGACTAAATGAAGTAGTAAGAGGTTGGATTAATTACTTTAAGATAGGAATAATGAAATCCAAAATGGAGAAATTTGGACAATGGTTAAGGCATAAAGTTAGAGTAGTAATACTTAAGAAATGGAAGAAGCCAAAAACAATACACAAAAATCTAATGAGGATGAATTTAAAGTTTAAAAGCAAGTTTTCCGAAGAAGATGTATATAAGGTGGCAAACTCAAGACTCGGACTATATAGAAAAGCTACAGGAAATGTCATTAGCTTTATACTTAATCCTAAAATTCTTTCATATACCGATAAGAAAAAGGGGATAACCGGTTTGGTAAACCCCCTTGAGTACTATTTATCTAAGTAGCCTGTGACTTAAATATAAACGTAGCGCCGTATACGTGAACCGTACGTACGGTGCAAGGAGAGGGGCAGTAATTTTGACAATTACTCCTCTACTCTATTAGGATCTCTTTTTTGATTTGGGTATATTTCTTTTCTGGGATAGGCAACATAGTTCCATCTTTTAAATAGACCTTAA
>CAKPXD010000216.1 GCA_934201655.1 uncultured Streptococcus sp.
TCGAGAATGTGTTCCTGAGGATTTTGATGTAGCAGTAGCTGACTGGAAGACACTAGTTAGTGATGATGATGCAGAATACGATAAAGTCATTCGTATGGATGTTTCTGAGTTGGCGCCAATGGTCACATGGGGAACTAATCCATCTATGGGAGTAGATTTTGATACGCCTTTCCCTGAAGTTCGAGATATGAATGATGAGCGTGCATACCATTATATGGATCTTCGTCCGGGTCAAAAAGCAGAAGACATTGATCTTGGGTATATCTTTATTGGGTCTTGTACTAATGCTCGCTTGAGTGACTTGCAGTTGGCAGCCAGATTTGTTAAAGGTAAGAAGATTGCCCCTAATTTGACAGCTATTGTGGTTCCAGGTTCTAGACCTGTTAAACAAGCTGCAGAGAAAATTGGGTTGGATAAGATATTTAAAGATGCTGGTTTTGAATGGAGAGACCCAGGATGCTCGATGTGTCTTGGAATGAATCCAGATAAAGTGCCTGATGGGGTCCATTGTGCTTCAACAAGTAATCGAAATTTTGAGGATCGACAGGGATTTGGAGCAAAAACACACCTTTGCAGTCCTGCAATGGCAGCGGCAGCAGCTATCGCCGGACGTTTCGTTGATATTCGCCAAATGCCAGAAGTACAATAAGGAGGAAACATGGAAAAATTTACCATTTATACCGGAACGACAGTTCCATTGATGAATGATAACATCGATACCGACCAGATTCTTCCCAAACAGTTTCTCAAACTGATTGACAAAAAAGGTTTTGGAAAATATTTGATGTATGCTTGGCGTTATAAAGATGACAAATACACTGAGGATCCTGATTTTGTTTTTAACAGACCTGAATATCGTAAAGCAACTATTTTAATAACAGGTGATAATTTCGGTGCAGGTTCATCTCGTGAACATGCTGCGTGGGCCCTATCTGACTACGGATTTAAAGTAGTTATTGCAGGTTCCTTCGGAGACATTCACTATAATAATGAACTTAATAATGGGATGTTACCAATTGTTCAACCGATAGAAGTACGTCAAAAATTGGAACAATTAAAACCTACTGATAAAGTGACGGTAGACTTAGAACAACAAAAAATTATTTCACCGGTTGGTGAGTTCACTTTCGAAATTGATGGTGAATGGAAACATAAACTTTTAAATGGATTAGATGATATAGGGATTACCCTGCAGTATGAGGATTTGATCACCGAGTACGAAAAACATCGTCCAAGCTATTGGCAGTAATAGTCTTATATTTTCGAATATTCCGAAAATTACTTGCCTGATAGCTATGAACATGATAAAATATATGTATTATAAATTAGATGGAGAACACACATTATGACTAAACATGTCCAATGGGATGGTAACCTTAACCAAGAAGGTTTTGAAATTCTTAAAGGTGAAGGTGGATGTATCGTTACACCAACTAAAGTTGGTTACATTATTATGACTAGCGATAAAGCTGGTTTGGAACGTAAATTCGAAGCTAAAGAACGTAACCGTAACAAACCAGGTGTTGTTCTTTGCGGAAGCATGGATGAGTTGCGTGCATTGGCACAATTGACTCCTGAAATTGATGCTTTCTATCAAAAGCACTGGGATGAAGATATCCTTCTTGGATGTATTCTTCCGTGGCGTGAGGATGCTTACACAAAACTCCAAGCATTTGGTGATGGCCGTGAAGAGCTTATGACTGATGTACGTGGAACATCATGTTTCGTTATTAAATTTGGTAAAGCTGGTGAGCAAATTGCCAAAGAAATGTGGGAAAAAGAAGGTAAGATGGTTTACGCTTCATCAGCAAACCCTTCAGGTAAAGGTAACCGTGGTAAGGTTGAAGGTATTGGTGAACGTATTGAAAATGCTGTTGACCTTGTCATTGAAGCTGATGAATACGTTGCGTCAATCCAGCCTGATAAAACTGTTGAAACACGTTATGAACAAGGTGTTATGGTATCAATGGTTGATGCAGACGGTAAATTAATTCCTGAACAAGGTGAGGGAAGCCGTTCAGTAGAACCATGTCCAGTAGTTATCCGTAAAGGTCTTGATATAGATAAAATTATGATGCACCTTTCAGACCACTTTAATTCTTGGAACTACCGTCAAGGTGAGTATTATTAAGAAAATAATGTCTTCAAGAAAGCAGGACCTCTGGTTCTGCTTTTAATATGCTTAAAAACTTGTGATATAATACTATTTGAATAGGTTTCTTTGATTTTTTCTAGAAAACTAAATTATTATTTGAAAAAAATAATTTTGAAAGGAGGCCTTCATG
>CAKPXD010000217.1 GCA_934201655.1 uncultured Streptococcus sp.
CCTGAAGGACCTACGAAAACGATAAATTCTTTGTCTTTGATGTCCAAGTTGAAGTCTTCAACTGAGTAGTGTTCGCTGTTTGGATATTTTTTGTAAATGTTTTTAAGATTTAATTCTACCATTTCGGTGAACTCCTTTAATTTTTGATAGTTTTATTATAAATGAAAACGCTTTACATTTCTATGGCAAGGTGACCAAAAAAATAAAAAAGTTCTGTGCAACTTGCACAAAACTTTAAATAATATCTGGTAAAATCAACTGATAACACAAGGTCAAATCTGTCAGTTCTTTCAACTGAAGCCCTGTCAATTCTTCCCATTTATCAATCTTGTATTGGAGAGAATTACGGTGCAAATACAGTTGCTGTGCTGTTTTAGTTAGGACTGCACTATTTTCCCATAAGGAGAGAATGATTTCCTGAATTTGATCCTGATCCAAAATCATCTGGTGGAGATAATTTTTTATCAAATCAAGATCCACCATTTTTTCCCCCATACTCCAAAGGTAGAGCTGAGAAAACGTATGGAATCCTTGATGACCTTGACGCCACCAGTTTTTAAACAAGTCACGTTCTGCTTTGATGAGATCTGTCAAACTCTGATTTCCTATTTGCGACCAGACCTGCCCCAGCATAATGGATAAGCGAACCCCAAAATCGTATTCTACTGCTTCCAAGGTATCCATCAAGATTGAGCGAACAGAAGTGTATTTGTCCTGTTGGAGAACAAATAGGTATTCCTGAGCTCCCACCTGAAGCACTGTCTCGCAATTAGGAAAGAGGGTTTTCATCATATCCAACCAAGAAGTCAAGTTTTCCTGTTGGTAATAGGAAAGGTGACAATAGATAACTTGTAGCTTTTTAAAACTTTGCGGTGCTTGTCCCTTGCCCTCAATCAAATAACTATACCAAGGATTGAGCGAGATCGTTTGCTCCTGCTGGGTTAAGAGAGCTACCAACTGTTTCTCACGTTCACTTAGTCCAACTTCCTCCAGTAAAATCCACTGTTGCGAGGAAACTGGTAGCGTAAGAAAACCTTCCTTATCAATTGGCTGGTCTACGATTTGAGCTTGTGGAAACCAATCTAGTAATTCTTTTGCAATCATTCCTAGCCCTCCACTTTTTGGATACACCAAGAAATCAAGGTTTCTAGGCGCTCCACATTTTCGGTCATATGAAGATAACCCATGACCGCTTCAAAACCTGTAGACATACGGTAGGTCACTACATCTGCGTTCTTTGCCTTGGTATGGCTATTGGTATTGCGACCCCGTTTATAGATTTCTTCTTCTTTTTCCGTAAGGACTTCTTCTTCTAACATAAGGGAAATCAAGCGTGCCTGAGCCTTGGCCGACACATACTTGGTTGCCTCTTGGTGGAGTTTATTGGGCTTGGTCATGCCTTTAAGAATGAGATGGCGACGAATATACATTGAATACACCGCATCTCCTTCAAAGGCTAACGCAATCCCGTTAATGAGATTGACATCAATCACGTGTCCACCTCACTCCATCCTTGGTATCAAGCAATTTAATCCCTTGAGCAGCCAGTTGGTCACGGATTTGGTCAGCTGTCGCAAAATCACGATTGGCACGCGCTTCTTGGCGTTTTTGAATTAAGGCTTCGATTTCTTCATCCAAAACTTCCTCAACAAAGACAATACCAAAGACCTCTAACATAGCCGTAAGAGCTTCCTTAACCGCTGCATCATAGTTACCTGAGTTGATCCATTTGGCCATTTCAAAGACAACAGTGATTCCATTAGCTGTATTGAAATCCTCATCCATAGCCGCTACAAACTTATCTTTAAATGCCTGTAACTCCTGAGCATCTACAGTCCCAGAAAATGGTTGCTCATAAGTGTTCTTCAGATACTTGAGATTGGTCTCGGCATCACGCACAGCCTTTTCCGTAAAGTTGATAGGTTTGCGGTAGTGTTGAGTCGCAAAGAAGAAACGAAGCACTTGGCCATCAATGGTCTTGAGGGCATCATGTACTGTGATGAAGTTCCCCAAAGACTTGGACATCTTGACATTGTCAATGTTGACAAAACCATTGTGCATCCAGTAGTTGGCAAAGGTCTTACCTGTCTTGGCTTCTGACTGGGCAATTTCATTTGTGTGGTGTGGAAACTCAAGGTCAGCTCCACCACCGTGGATATCAATAGTATCACCCAAAATCTCCGTTGACATAACCGAACATTCGATATGCCAGCCTGGACGACCAGGACCC
>CAKPXD010000218.1 GCA_934201655.1 uncultured Streptococcus sp.
GGAAGTACTTGGATGAGGTCAATGTTCCCGAGTTTAATAGTAGCTCACAACATGACGCACCAACAGTGACAAAGGTGGGAGATGACTACCATGTAAGTTTACATTTTACGAACTACCAAAAATCTGAAGTCTTGACCCTACCCTTCATCGCCAAGTTTAAGTTGGGATTCCCTCCTACCAACTACTCGATGGATATCACAGGGACGCTCAATATTAATGGTGCTGAGACTGCTTTGAATAGTATCACTTGGAAACCTCAATACAAGGACTATACCTTGACCAAGTTTGTCAATCAGAACTATGATGCGACCATGTCCAGAGACTATGCGGAAGCATCTCCAGGGATTGTAACTGGAGCAGATGGCAAAAAATACATCGAAAAAGCTACTTCCGTTCCGTTTGCTTTCTTGTTAGATGGGATGCGTGGACAGTACAATGGTAGCTATCGTCAGTTGGAATCTGCAACGATCACAGATAAGCTGCCAACCTATACGGACAAAGATGGAAAAACTCGTACAGCGGTTCTAGATACAGAAAAATCAGAAGGCTGGGTCGATAATGGAGACGGAACTGTATCAAAAACTTTTGTAGCTGATGAAAATAAAAATGTTCAAAGTTACCACTCAGATTTGATGCAAAAAATCCAATATAAGAGTTTCTTATACTTGAAATTCCCTGATTTGGTCATGGAAAAAGACCAAACTTTAGAAGATGTCTTAGTGAAAGATTTGACCAATACTGCGTCTGTCGTGGGGATTCCTGCGGAACGTGGTGAGGGAGAACCGGATGTAACGGCTGAAGATTCACTCATCTTCCGACTCACTTCGCGTGACTTGGAAGGAAAAGGATCTTTTGCCAAACAAGCTGAAGGTAATGTCTACGATTCGACAGACTACAAGGCAGCTAATTATAAGTGGCTATTGAAATACAATAACGTCACACCATTTGCTCAAAAGAATATCGTATTTTATGATGAGCAAGTGGACTCACGCTTGAAGTTTACTAAGATTGAATATGCTCGCATGATGATTGGGATCTATGGAAATGGACCTTTGATCAATCAATACGTGAAACGCATCATCTTAACTATGGAAGATGGTTCGACTAAAGAAATTCAACCAGAGGCAGATAAGGATGGATTTGGAAGCACTGATTTGACCAAATATGGTACTGTTGTCGGCTGGAGACTGGAAATGAAAGATGACTTCGAGCTTCCATCTGGTCAAGGGATTTATATTTCTACCTATACAACCTTCAAGGATCCAGAAAAGACTCATATTGATGAGAACGATGATAGCAAGAATGCCTATGAAAATACTGGTCGCATTACTTACAAAACTCAATCAGGAGCAGACAGAGACCAATCTGCTAAATGGCAGTTCAAGCTTCTTCCTTTGACAGAAAATGTTGAACTGGCTAAGAATACTGATTACAACAATGTCCAATTCACAGATGGAAAAACCATTCGTTTCTCCCTATCTGCTAATAATGTTCGCTTAGATCCAGGTAAGGACTACAAGGACTTGCGTGTTATTGATCTCTTTGATCCAAATACGCTGGATATTGACTTTAAGGACTTAGATCAATATTTTGATAAGAATAACACTCGTTTTTATGCTCCTTGGAACAAATCCTATGAAGTGGTTGAAAACTACCACAACTCTGGCCGTTCTGCCTTGATCATCCACTTGGATCAAAAGGAATTTATCAAACGTGCTTTAGAGACTGGTGGTCAGGTTCGTTTGCCATTTATTTATACCAAGCTGAAAGGGAAGGCAGATGGTGGAACCTTTACCAACCATATTTATTTGGCTGGGGAAGGTCTCTGGGATTTAGAAACTGCTAATCCGAATAGAGTCGCAGTTGATAGCTACGATTTAAATAACAATGGTTCTACAATGGATAAAATTCCTCATGCAGAATCAAACTATACCATTGTCGCAGCTGAAGGTGTCTATGCTCGTAAATTCATTGCTAAAAACGATGACTTGTCTGATGCTTCAACAGTAACTCGTACCTTTAAACCAGGGGAAACCTTCAATTATAAATTAACAATCAAAAATAATACTGATAACCCTGTTGAAAATACGGTTATCTATGACGTTCTTCCTAAAGTAGGAGATGTCAATACACTGGATGCTTCAGCCCGTAAGACAGAATACACAGTTAGCCTTCGTGGTCCTATCACTGCTCCAGAAGGATGGACAGTATACTACAC
>CAKPXD010000219.1 GCA_934201655.1 uncultured Streptococcus sp.
TCAGCTGGTTTGTTTTCAACTGGTTTTTCTTCCTGAGGTTTGTCCTCTTTTGGTTTTTCTTCTTTATCTTCAACTTGTTTATCAAGTGCATCTAGACCCGCTGGTTTAGTTGTTTCAATACCTTTGATATAGTTTTGAATCCACTCTAATTGGGCAGGTGAGAAAAGAATACCACCACTACGTTTACCAGATACACCATTTTGGTGAATACCAATTAATTTTCCATTTTCATCAAAGATTCCGCCACCACTGGCACCAGGCTCACTTCCTTGGTAACTAATTCCACGAACGCCCTCTCCATGGTCATTAATATTTTCGACAGTGGTATTAAGGATTGGATCAAGCTCTCCTTTTGGATAGCCAAATACATGTACCTTATCTCCTGTCTTGATAGTTGATGGTTTATCTGCAACTTCAACTGGAGCATTTGCAAGTGGACTGCGAAGTTTGACAATGGCTAAGTCATTTTTATAACCTTTTAGGAAGCCTTCACGGTCCCAGTGTTTTACATCATTTTTACTAAACTTAACGTCTGGTGCACCTTCATAAGAAACTGTATACACATCTTTATCACTTTCGATGTTGTCTGCTACCTTGCGATTATTGCCATCCGGAACATCCTTGATAAAGTTATGAGATACTGATAAGACAAGATTTTCTCCGATAACAACCCCACTACCAATACCAGCTTCACTCTTAATTTCAACTGTAGCACCGTAATTCAACTCACCGTTTTTAGTTTTAGCGACATCTTCTGGAACTAAACTTTTATCTACTTTTGCTAAATCATCTTTTGAAGCAGAATGTCCACTATCTTCAGCCTTATCGAGTTTTTCACGCAAATCTTTTGGAAGTTCATTTTCGGTTGTTTCAGTTGCAGATGGTGCTACTGCTTCTTTTTCTTTCGCAAGTATTTCTTCCTCAGTTTTTGGTCCTTCGGTAACTTCAGGAGAACCATGATCTTCTCCAGGTTTTGGTGCTTCAAAATCATGCCCATTATCATCTTTTGCATTTGCCAGAGCAGCTGCTAAATCGGCTGGCATATTTGCAGTAGAACCAGTTTTGGCTGTATCTGCCAAAACAGTACTTGTTCCAAAGAATGTAGCACCAATGACAACAGAAGCAACACCTAATGAAAATTTCCGAATACTATATTTACAACGTTTTTCAAATAACCTTTTATCCATTATTTTTTTCCTTCCTGCTTAAAAAGTAAGCGTTTGCATTTTGTCTTAAAAAAATAACCCCCTTCATTATTTTCGCTTATTTTTTAAACATATAAATATTTCTTATACCATTTTAATATATCAAAAACCGGTTTAAAAATCAATACTATATTAGTTAAAATTAGTAAAAGTAAAATCTAAATTCCGAACCAGACTGAAAGTCTTTTTACTACAAGAATACTTATAATCATAGGCATAAAAAAAGAAATCACCTTCGAAAAATTAGAGTAGATTATCCCCATTTTCGAAAGGTAATTTCTTGAATTTTTATTCTATTTTCAAACAATTTATTGTTGTAAGACTTTTCGAGGTTTTGTCCCTTCAGCAGGACCAATAACTCCAGCCATCTCTAATTCTTCCATCAATCGAGTGGCTCGGTTAAATCCAACCGATAGACGGCGCTGAATCATGGATGCACTTGCTTTTTGAGTTTCAATAACCAAAGCCTTGGCTTCTTCGAAAAGTGGATCTCCACCATCTTCTCCAGAACCAAACTCACCTTCTGTCTCAGATACTTCTCCTGGGTCAAAGCTTTCATCATAATCCGCATCAGCTTGAGCCTTAATGAAGTTTACGATGCGTTCCACATCATCATCTGAGATAAAGGAACCTTGGAGACGAACAGGATGGTTTTCATCAATTGGCTTAAAGAGCATATCCCCTCGACCGAGTAATTTCTCCGCACCATTTTCATCCAAAATCGTACGTGAATCCGTTCCTGAAGAAACAGCGAATGCTACACGTGACGGCACATTAGCCTTAATCAAACCAGAGATAACATCAACTGAAGGACGCTGGGTTGCAAGAATCATGTGAATACCAGCTGCACGCGCCTTCTGTCCAAGTCGGATAATGGCATCTTCTACTTCCTTGCTAGCAACCATCATGAGGTCAGCCAACTCATCCACAATCACAACGATTAAAGGTAGAGGTACTTGTTTGTACTCTGATTGAGCGTTGAATTCCTCAACTTTAGCAT
>CAKPXD010000220.1 GCA_934201655.1 uncultured Streptococcus sp.
GTATAAGCACGGTGAACCTGCCCAATTGAAAAAACGCTTTGAAAGAGGCGAGCGTGAGCTCTTGCTTGGGGCGGGAAGTTTTTGGGAAGGTGTCGATTTTTCAAGACATCCTCGAGTGATTGAAGTGGTGACTCGATTACCTTTCCAAAATCCAGAAGATCCCTTTACGAAAAAGATGAATCAAGAACTTCGTTTGGAAGGGAAGAATCCTTTTTACGATTATCAGCTTCCTATGGCTATTATTCGCCTCAAGCAAGCGATTGGACGAACCATGCGTCGAGTGGGGCAACGCTCTGCAGTTCTGATTCTAGATAGCCGCATGGCAAGTAAACGCTATGGTAAGCAAATCAGCAAGTCTTTGGCTCGAAGCAATCGTGTTAGAGTCATTAGCCGAGAGCAAGTATTCTCAAAAGTTCAAGAATTTTTAAATAAACAATGAAATGAATATCTGAAAGAATGAAGGAGGCCTTTTATGAAACGTTCTCTCGACTCTAGGGTCGATTATAGTTTAATATTACCAGTATTTTGTTTTTTGGTGATTGGAGTTGTAGCTATTTATATAGCAGTTAGTCATGACTACCCAAACAATGTTTGGCCCATACTTGGACAACAACTGGCTTGGATATCGCTAGGGATTGTTTTTAGCTTCATAGTCATGTTTTTTAACACAAAATTTCTCTGGCAGTCCACACCTTATTTATATGGACTCGGTCTAGCCTTGATGGTCTTGCCTTTAGTCTTCTACAACCCGAGTTTAGTAGCTGCAACTGGTGCGAAAAACTGGGTGTCAATCGGTGGTTATACACTCTTTCAACCCTCCGAATTTATGAAGATATCCTATATTTTGATGTTGGCATACGTTATCGTAACCTTTACCAAGAAACATAAAGACAAAGAACGAACGATTGGCCTAGATTTTCTATTGATTTTGTGGATGATCGTTTTCACGATGCCAGTTATGGTTTTACTAGCCTTGCAAAGTGACCTTGGAACAGCTATGGTTTTTGTTGCAATCTTTGCAGGACTTGTCTTATTGTCTGGTGTTTCTTGGAAGATTATTATTCCAATTTTTGTAGCAGTTGTGTCCGCGATTGCAGGCTTCCTAACAATATTTATCACAAAAGACGGGCGTGCCTTTATGCACCAAATTGGGATGCCAACTTATCAGATAAATCGTATACTTGCCTGGCTCAATCCCTTTGATTATGCCCAAACGACTACCTATCAACAGGCACAGGGTCAAATCGCGATTGGTAGTGGTGGTATCTTTGGCCAAGGATTTAATGTGTCTAATCTCCTTATTCCAGTCCGCGAGAGTGACATGATTTTCACAGTAATTGCGGAAGATTTTGGATTTATTGGTTCAGTTGTTGTGGTTGCACTCTATCTACTACTCATCTATCGCATGTTAAAGATTACCCTAAAATCCAATAATCAATTTTATACCTACATCTCAACTGGATTTATCATGATGCTCTTGTTCCATATCTTTGAAAATATTGGTGCGGTTACTGGTCTTCTTCCTCTGACAGGGATTCCTTTGCCCTTTATTTCCCAAGGGGGATCCGCTATTATCAGTAATCTAATTGGTGTCGGTTTGCTGTTATCGATGAGCTACCAAACCCATTTGGCTGATGAAAAGAGTGGTCGAACAAGATTCAAACGTAAAAAAGTTGTATTGAAAAAAGTGAAATAAGGAGGTCGCTATGCCTAAAGTTGCAGTTATCCTAGCAAATGGCTTTGAAGAAATTGAAGCCTTGACGGTCGTAGACGTCATGCGCCGCGCAAATATCACCTGCCATATGGTAGGATTTGAAGATAAAGTGACAGGTTCACATGCTATTCAAGTTCAAGCTGATCGAGTGTTTGATGGTAATTTATCAGAATATGACATGATAGTTCTTCCAGGAGGTATGCCTGGTGCTGCCCACTTGCGGGACAATGAGCAATTGGTCTCTGAGCTTCAAAGATTTGAGGAAACCGGTAAAAAGGTGGCAGCCATTTGTGCTGCTCCAATTGCTTTGAATCGAGCTGGTCTCCTAGAAGGAAGAAACTTTACCTGCTATGATGGAGTCCAAGAACAAATTGCTGACGGTCACTACCACAAAGAAACAGTAGTAGTGGATGGGAATGTTATCACTAGCCGTGGGCCAGCAACAGCTTTAGCCTTTGCTTACCACT
>CAKPXD010000221.1 GCA_934201655.1 uncultured Streptococcus sp.
TAACCCCTTCAAGTGAATACGGAATCCCAAGTTCACGCCACTTGAACTCACCCAGGGTATGGTAAGGCAAAATTTCAAATTTATCAACGTTTTTAAGAGTTTTTACGAACTTCCCAAGCTCAATCAAATCTTCATCACGGTCTGTCAATCCTGGCACGAGAACGTGACGAATCCAAACAGGTTTCCCGATATCTGACAAGTACTGCGCACACGCCAAGATATTTTTGTTAGTTTGACTGGTTACAATCTTGTGCTGTGCTTCATTGATTTCCTTGATATCAAGAAGAACCAAGTCTGTCACGGCCATTAGTTTATTGAATTTCTCTAAATAACGTGGTTTATTACGGAATGGAAGGGCACAAGTATCCAAGGTACAGTGGATGCCTTTTTCTTTCGCCTTGGTAAAGAGGGCAATCAAGAAATCAATCTGCAAGAGAGCTTCTCCTCCACTGACTGTGATACCTCCCTTGTCTCCCCAGAAACCACGATAACGAAGCGCTTCTTCTAGAACATCATCTACTGTTCGTACACGAGATTTATTGGTTTCCATCGCCCATGTGTCAGGGTTATGGCAATATTGGCAACGCATCTGACAGCCCTGCAAAAAGACAATGAAACGAATTCCGGGACCATCTACCGCCCCAAAACTCTCTGTCGAATGCACCATTCCTGTCACTTGTCCATAGTCAATTGTTTCTTCAGACATCACGTCACCTTCCTTGAAACCGTTTTATAGCTTTATTATATCATGCCTGAAAAGAAAAACCACAGATTTTGTCTATTTTTTAGAAAACAAACTGTTTTTCACTTTCAACTTTCATGATTTTCAAAAATTCTTCTAATCCTTGTCAAAGTCGAAGCCATAGAGAGTTGCAAAATAGTCCTCAGGTCGCTCTGCTCTACGGATTAGCCGTGCACTACCATCCTCTGTATAGAGGACCTCTGCTGAACGAAGTTTGGCATTGTACTGGTAGCCCATAGAGAATCCATGCGCACCTGTATCATGAATGACTAACAAATCACCAATTTCTGTTTGAGGTAGTTCACGATTAACTGCAAACTTATCGTTGTTTTCACAAAGAGAGCCAACAACATCAACTACTTCCGTCTGACCATCAGGATTCATCATATTAGTGATATGGTGATAAGCTCCATACATAGCCGGTCTCATAAGATTGACAGCTGATGCATCTACTCCGAGATAAGTTCGGTAGGTTTTCTTTTTATGGGTTACTTTAGTCACAAGAATGCCATGAGGCGCCAACATAAAGCGTCCTAGTTCTGTAAAAATCTTAGCTTGACCAAGACCTGCTGGCGTAAGAACTTCTTCATAAACCTGATGAACACCCTCACCAATTAAAGCAATATCATTTGGCTCCTGGTTCGGACGATAGTTGACCCCGATTCCTCCAGAAAGATTGATGAAGTCCAGCGAAATACCTAACTTTTCCTTGATTTCTACAGCCAATTCAAAAAGCTGGCGCGCCAATTCTGGATAATAGAGATGAGTAACAGTATTGGAAGCTAGGAAGGAATGAATCCCAAAAGTTCTTGCTCCCTTTTCTTTCAAGATAGCAAAGGCTTCAAAGAGCTGTTCCTTTGTCATCCCGAACTTAGCTTCACCAGGATTATCCATAATATCCGTTCCTAGTTCAAATACGCCACCAGGATTGTAACGGCAAGAGATAATCTCAGGAATTCCCGCAGCGCGCTCTAAATGGTCGATATCTTCAAAGGCATCCAAGTTGATAGTCGCCCCTAATTCACGGGCATAGGCGTACTCTTGGTCTGGTGTATTGTTTGATGAAAACATCATCTCCGCCCCTGTAAACCCAAGCTTGTGACTCATCAAGAGCTCTACATAACTAGAACAATCCACTCCACATCCTTCTTCTTGCAAAATCTTCAAGATAGCTGGAGTTGGGGTTGCCTTAACTGCGAAGTATTCTTTAAAGCCTTTATTCCAAGAGAAAGCTTCATTAACTGCGCGTGCTTTCTCGCGAATACCTTTTTCATCGTAGAGATGGAATGGAGTTGGAAACTCTTCAACAATCTTTTCTAAGTCTTCACGTTTAATAAATGGCGTCTTCATAGGGCTCCTTCATATTCATTATCAAAGAAAGGCTGGGACGAAAGTTCCAACCTTTAAGCATCTTATTCTCTC
>CAKPXD010000222.1 GCA_934201655.1 uncultured Streptococcus sp.
ATCCGTACCAGACTCAATCACGTCAGTATAGAGTGTCCCTTGAGCAAGGAATTTCACATCTGTTAGTTTGCTTGCCTCATCGTCAAAGACATAGACAAACTCGTTACCGATAATCTTCCGTTTTTGTTCAGGATCAGATACACCAGCCAATTTATCAAGGAAACGTTTGGCAGCGTCTGCTTTGACGATGTTCAAACCAAACTTACCACCAAGCATATCCATCACTTGGTCAGCTTCCCCTTTACGGAGAAGACCGTGGTCTACAAAGATACAGATCAATTGATCTCCGATAGCTTTTTGGAGAAGAACCCCAACAACAGAAGAGTCAACACCACCAGAAAGTCCGAGAAGAACACGTTTGTCTCCAACTTTTTCACGGATTTGTTTGATTTGCATCTCGATGAAGTTATCCATAGTCCAGTCACCTTTGGCACCACAGATGTTTAAAGCAAAGTTACGCAAAATATCATAACCGTGAACTGAGTGGCGAACTTCTGGGTGGAATTGGATACCGTAGATTTTCTTATCAGGGTTTTCAATAGATGCATAAGGACAGTCTGCAGAAGTTCCAGTACGAACAAAGTCAGCAGGAATTTCTGTAACAGCATCACCGTGGCTCATCAAGACAAGTTGTTCATCTGGAGTACCCGCAAAAAGAGCTGATTCTGTGTGAGTCAATGTTGATTGACCGTATTCACGGTTACCCGCGTCACCTGCAGGAACAACTTTACCTCCAAGCTTGTGAGTCAAAAGTTGCATACCGTAGCAAATTCCTAAAATTGGAATTCCCAGTTCGAAAATTTCTGGATCAATATCAAATGAACCTTCTTCGTAAACAGAGTTTGGACCACCTGAAAGTACAATCCCGATAGGATTGATAGCACGGACTTCGTCAGCCGAAATCTTGTGACTTTTTAGTTCTGAAAAGACACCAATCTCACGGATACGACGTGAGATGAGTTGGTTATACTGGCTACCATAGTCCAGTACGATGATCTTTTCGACATCTTGCAAATCAGTTGAAATGTTGCTCATCTTTTCCCTTTCCTCAAAGAAATATCTTCTTGAATATTCTATCATAAAAGAGTTAGAATTACCAACCAAACAAGTGCGGTTTGACTTTTCCCTATGAGTTACGGTACAATGGAAAAAATAAAGAAAAGAAGTGATCAAGCATGTTACCAGCTTATATGAAAATCCACGACCAAATCAAGAAAGACATTGATGAGGGAAGTTGGAAAATTGGGGAAAGACTTCCAAGTGAGCGAGATTTAGCAGAAGAATTTGCCGTTAGCCGCATGACCTTACGTCAAGCAATCTCTCTTTTGGTTGAAGAAGGAGTTTTGGAACGGCGTGTTGGTAGTGGGACCTTTGTTTCAAGTACACGTGTTCAGGAAAAAATGCGTGGAACAACTAGTTTTACTGAGATTGTAAAAGCTCAAGGAAAAACTCCATCTAGTCACCTGATTTCTTATCGTCGAACTATTCCAAATGAGCAAGAAGTGGCTAAACTAGGTTTACTGCCAACTGATAATATCATTCGTATGGAGCGTGTTCGTTATGCGGATAAGGTTCCTGTAGTCTATGAAGTGGCGTCGATTCCTGAGAAATTTATCAAAAATTTCAAAAAAGAAGAAGTAACCAAGCACTTCTTTCAAACCTTACAAGAGCATGGTTATCGAATTGGTAAATCTCACCAGACCATTTATGCTCGCCTAGCCAAAGAAAAGATAGCTCATTATCTAGAAGTTGAAAAAGGGCATGCTATTTTAGGTTTGACTCAGGTTTCTTACTTTGATGACGGAACGGCTTTTGAGTATGTAAAGAGCCAATACGTCGGAGAACGGTTTGAATTTTATCTAGAAAATAATTAGTTTATAACATCACTCTTAGAGTAGAAACTCATCTATTTTAAGAGTTTTTATTTGGTTAAGATTAGAAAACATTTTCCTAGTAAGAAAAATAGCAATCATACGAGTATTTTTCAAAGATTCGTGTTATAATAGTTAGGTTATATGGTCCCGATAAGGTGGTGGGATTGATTGTAAATACTCTTCCTACCAGTTCTTTGTAACTCTATAACGAATATTTTTTAAGGGGGGACATTTTTATGTCAGAACGTAAATTATTCACGTCTGAATCTGTATCTGAGGGGCATCCA
>CAKPXD010000223.1 GCA_934201655.1 uncultured Streptococcus sp.
TCAGGTATGACTGCATAAACACCATATCGAGTTTTATAGGTTACTCCCTCTTTTTTTTCTCCAAATGTTGGATTTGCCATAAATTTCTCCTTCGTGAGTGCGCTTTCTTTCTATAATAGTAAAGAATGTTCTCACTGTCAAGCAAGAACATTCTTTTGTATGTGAGGAACTAGTCGTTTGACTCGACTGTTTCCGTTTTATTTTTGGACTTAATCACGATTTTACCTTTACTTGTCATGACTGCCTTGAGGTCTTTTTCACTTGGATTTTCAAGGTAATAGTCCGTGATGGCATCTTCGATATAGTCCTGAATAGTTCGACGTAGTGGACGAGCTCCCATTTTTGGATCGTAGCCAAGGTCTACAAGTTTTTCTTTCACCTTATCTGTAACTTCGAGATGGATGTTGTTGCTTGAGAGTCGTTTATTTACATCATCCAGCATGAGGTCAACGATTTGAAGGAGATTTTCCTTGCTGAGAGCCTTGAATTCGATAATCCCATCGAAGCGGTTCATGAACTCAGGGCTAAAGAAGTTGCCTAATTCTCCAAGGACAGAGTTAGTACGACCTTCTCTAGCTGCACCAAATCCAACACTAGCTTCAGCTTTGCCTGTACCTGCATTTGAGGTCATGATAATAATGGCATCCTTAAAGCTAACGGTTCGCCCTTGACCGTCCGTTAAACGGCCGTCATCTAAGACCTGAAGGAACATGTGCATGACATCTGGATGGGCTTTTTCTACTTCGTCTAGTAGAATAAGTGAATAAGGATTGCGACGGACTTTTTCAGTCAGTTGTCCCGCTTCATCGTAGCCAACATAGCCTGGAGGGGCACCGACGAGTTTGGCAACGCTATGTTTTTCCATGTATTCGCTCATATCAAAACGAATCATGCTATCAGCAGAACCAAAAAGCTCAATAGCTAGTTGTTTAGAAAGTTCTGTTTTACCGACACCAGTAGGACCAACAAAGAGGAAACTACCGATTGGACGGTTTGGAGTCCCAAGGCCAACACGGTTACGGCGGATAGCCTTAGCAATCTTATCAACTGCATCATCTTGACCAATAACATGAGCCTTGAGATCATCTGCTAGGTTGATGAGTTGAGATTGCTCTTTTTCTTTCAAATCACCAACTGGAATATTAGTTTTTTGCTCAATAATATGTTCAATCGTCTTTTCACTGATAATTGGAGTATCCTGATCCGTTACTTTTGTCTTCTGCATTTCTTTATATTTAGCAATCTGGTCACGGAAGTAGGCAGCTTTCTCAAAATCTTCATCTCGAGTGGCTTGGGCCTTAAGATTTTCGGCTTCGATTAGGCGTTGATCAATAACCTTAGGATCAACAAAGTTTAGCGTTAGGTTCATTTTAGAACCAGCTTCATCCAGAAGGTCGATGGCTTTGTCTGGTAAGAAACGATCTTGGATGTAGCGGTTAGAAAGAGTAGCAGCGGCTTCAATAGCAGCGTCTGTATAATGAACGTGGTGATAATCCTCGTATTTCTTTTGAATACCTTTGAGGATAGTGATAGTTTCTTCCACTGTTGGTTCATCAACCTTAACAGGTTGCATACGTCGTTCTAGGGCAGCATCTTTTTCAATGATGCGGTATTCATTGAGAGTAGTAGCACCAACAAGTTGAAGTTCGCCACGAGCAAGGGCAGGTTTGAGGATGTTTCCTGCATCCATATTGCCGTCTCCGGCAGAACCAGCACCGACAATCTCGTGAATTTCGTCGATAAAGAGGATGACATCTTTGCGCTCTCGAATTTCTTCCATGAGTTTCTGCATGCGTTCTTCAAACTGGCCACGAATTCCTGTACCTTGGACAAGACTAACGACGTCTAAGCGAATGACTTCTTTTCCTTGAAGTTTATGGGGAACGTCACCATCAACAATTTTCTGAGCGAGACCCTCAACAACTGCTGTTTTACCAACACCAGGCTCACCGATAAGAACAGGATTGTTTTTGGTTCTACGGTTAAGAATTTCAATGACACGGATGATTTCTTCGTCACGACCGATAACAGGGTCTACATTTCCACGACGAGCAATCTCAGTTACATTGATACCGTACTCTTCCAGGAGTCCTTTTTCTTGACTAGGAGGGGGTGTTTGAGC
>CAKPXD010000224.1 GCA_934201655.1 uncultured Streptococcus sp.
ACCTACGAGAGTTTTAGGGATACTTTCCCCGTAACCTACTGTGGTAACTGTTGCCACAGACCACCAAATAGCATCTATAGTGCCAAGGAGAAACCAATAGTATAATCTAAAGCAAATATAAGGGAAATGGTCTGATTAATAAATAGAAAAGAGTGTCTCCCAATAGTAATCAACCCAACCCAATCAAAAATCACTCTCCATATGGAAAGAAGTGCTAGAATCGTCATGACAATATCGTAGCTAATAATATACCTTTTTCAGTTTTCTACGGTTTCTCATTGCGCCTCTCCTCTATGTGATGCGTTCATTATAAAAGAATCTGCCATTCCTGACAAGCAGCCACTTTAAAATCCCCAAGCAATTGAATCAAAAAGAGAGGCAGAAAACCTCTCTTTCTCTTATATCTAAGATTTCCAAACTTATTATTGCTCTGTGTGAGTAGCTTCTGTAGCTGTTTCGGTACTAGAAGTTGTACTTGAAGAACTAGAACTTGTAGATGATGACGAATGCATCATACTTTCTGAGCTTGACTGTTGAATGCTTGAACTCTCAGTTACAACTGAAACATAGAGAATCACTGTACCATCAACGGCAGTACCAACTTGTGGGTCTTGATAAAGTACCTCTGTATTACTAGGTACCTTACTCTTATCCAACTTAACACCAGTATTATAGTCGTGATACTCAATACTACTACTTGAAATATCTGTACGATTCAAGGTTTGGACTGCTGTCGAGACAGTTAAACCAGTCACATCAGGCATAGTTATAGTCTTAGGAGTTGCCACACGGAACTTGATTTTCACCTTACTATCTTTAGGATTGAAGGACTTGTTTTTCCCCGGACTTTGAGATAGGATTTCACCTTCTTTAGCATCGTCGTCTTCGACATGTTGAATATCAATTTGATCCTCGGAAACCCCATAATTCGAGGTTAAATCCTCAATGGCATCCTTATAATTTTTCCCCTTGTAATTTTTCAGAGTGAAACCTTTGCTACCAGAAGAAACATAGACATCAATGCTTGTTCCCTCTTTACGCGTTGTCCCAGCTGTAGGGTCGGTCTTGATAACTTTGCCCTTATCGACTGAATCATCCTCGACTTCATTAACATCGCCAACCTTAAAGCCTGCACTTTCAAGTTTCGTCTGAGCTGTTGACAACTCTTGACCTACAACATTTGGTACCTGGACATTGTCAGGATTGGTAAAAACAAGATAGGCAAAAATGATAATTCCTATAAAGACTAAGCCTAGGAGAACCTTGAGTAGAGTTGAAAAGATATTTTTCTTCTTTTTAGCTAGAGAAGCTTTTTCCCTCGGTTGTTTGCTTGGAGCTGGTGTTGGCTCTGATGGTTTAGGAGAAACCTTTTTCTCAGGACCTACTGATGGAACTGAATCAACCTTTGGTAGGGTCTTAGTATCCGTCATATCATCAAAAACTACCTTAGAATCACGACTATGACTAGGATGCAAACTAGTTACTAGGTCGCGACTCATTTCCAAAGTGCTGTTGTAACGATTTTCAAGCTTTTTAGCAGTTGCTCTAATAACAACATTTTCTAAAGCTTGAGGAACGTTACGGTTCTCAGCCAAAATCGATGGTAAGGGCTTTTGGAAATGTTGAAGTGCAATGGTTACTGCACTATCGCCATCAAAAGGAATATGCCCTGTCAACATTTCAAAGAGCATAATCCCCATAGCATAGATATCACTTTGGATAGTGGCTTTAGAACCACGTGCCTGTTCTGGTGACAAATAATGGACTGACCCCAACATTGAGTTAGTTTGTGTCAGACTGGTTTCAGCAAATGCTACTGCGATACCAAAGTCTGTAACCTTAGCTCTACCATCCTTAGTTAATAGAACGTTCTGTGGCTTAAGGTCACGGTGGATAATGCCCTTTTGGTGGGCAAGAGTCATGGCAGAAAGGACTTCCCCCATAATACGCACAACATCTTGGTTAGACAATGGAGCATGGTCTTGAATGAATCTCTTCAAGTCCGAACCGTCCACATACTCCATCACCAAGAACTGCTGACCGTCTTCTTCACCGATATCTCGAATCGCAACTATATTCGGATGGCTAAGCTCAGCCATGGCACGC
>CAKPXD010000225.1 GCA_934201655.1 uncultured Streptococcus sp.
CTCTAAGGTTTCAGGATTATCAAATTTATAATTCTTAATTCCATAGGCTTGAGCCATCAATTGGAAATCTGGAAGGCTATCAAAGACTGACTCTGATGTTCGACCATCGTAGAAGGCTTCTTGCCACTGACGGACCATCCCAAGAGAGTGGTTATTAAGCATGATGACCTTGATTGGAATCTTGTAGATGTTCAAGATTGCCAATTCCTGATTGGTCATTTGGAAACCACCATCACCGACAAAGAGCACGACCTCCTTATCTGGATTAGCAATTTTTGCCCCAATGGCTGCAGGAACTCCAAATCCCATGGTTCCTAGTCCACCTGAAGTTACGAGTTGACGCTCGTTTTGATAAGGGTAGTATTGAGCCGTCCACATTTGGTGTTGTCCGACGTCAGTTACGACAATGGCATCACCCTTAGTCAATTCGCCTATACGTTCAATAACTGCTTGTGGTTGTACGACACGTTCCTTCTTATCATAAGAACGAACACGATTCTTATCTTTTGTAACTTTTTCAATCCATTTCTCAGTATTGTTACGAACGATTGGCTCCGCTAGCAACTGCTGCAAGGCCTTTTTAGCATCTCCGACAACTGGGATATCAACAGCGATAATCTTACCAATCTCTGCTGGATCGATATCAATATGCGCTACTTTGGCATTCTTCGCAAATGTCTTAGGATTACCAGTCAAACGGTCATCAAAACGACAACCAACCGAAATCATAAAATCAGCTTCTGTCATAGCAATATTAGCTGCAAAGGAACCATGCATTCCACCCATTCCCAAAAACAATGGATGGCTAGTTGCAATTGTTCCCTGTCCCAAAAGACTGGTGACAACAGGAATTTGATAACGCTCTGCAAATTCAATTAACTCTGCTGCAGCCTCAGCGTAACTGATACCTCCACCAGCTAACAAAACTGGTTTCTTAGCCTTAGAGAGTTGCTTCAAGATCTTCTTGATTTGCATCTCATTTGGCTCTAAAGTTGGTTGATAACTTGGTAAATCTATCTCCGATGAATAGACAAAGTCCGTTTCAAGAGCTGAAACATCTTTTGGCAAGTCAATAACAACTGGTCCTGGGCGACCGGTAGTCGCAATGTGTACAGCCTCTGTAATCACACGTGGAATATCCGCCGTCTCTCGAACCTGGTAGTTGTACTTGGTAATTGGCATGGTAATACCAACAATATCTGCTTCTTGGAAAGCATCCTTACCGATTCCCGCTCTTGCTACCTGACCTGTGAAGACCAAAAGGGGAACACTGTCACTCATGGCATCTGCAATACCAGTAATGGCATTGGTAGCTCCTGGTCCACTTGTGACGACTGCGACACCAAGTTTCCCTGTTGACTTAGCATAACCTTCAGCTTCATGAAGACAACCTTGTTCATGCCGACCTAGAATATGGCGGATGCCTTTAAAATTATAAATAGCATCATATAAAGGCAATACAGCCCCGCCTGGATAACCAAAAATCGTATCGATTCCTAGGTCACGGAGCGTTTCCAAAACGAGTTCCGAACCTGACTTTGGTGAGTCTAAAATGAGTTTCTCCATCGTTCCCCTTTCTCTTCTCTTAAAATAACTTGTTTCTATAATACCATTTTTTCAAAAATTTTCAAGGCAAAAGAAACAATTTTCTGAATTTTCTATCTAGATACTTTACAATATCAAATAGATTAGAAAGTTTATACGTATTTTTACCTTTTAATAGAAAAAAGGTGAGACAAAATGTCCCAACCTTTTGATTATTTACTTATTAAAGTGAGTTAACGTCAACCTTGATACCAACACCTTGAGTAGTTGTGATTGTCAAGCTTGTTACGTAAGTTCCTTTTGCTGTAGCTGGTTTAGCTTTTTGGATTGTTTCGTTGAATGCTTTGAAGTTTTCAACTAACTTGTCAGCTTCAAATGAAACTTTACCGATGATAGCTTGTACGATACCTGCACGGTCAGCACGGTAAGTGATTTTACCACCTTTAGACTCTTCAACTGCTTTTGCAACATCCATTGTTACAGTACCAGTTTTAGGGTTTGGCATCAAGTTACGTGGTCCAAGGACACGTCCAAGACGTCCAACAAGAGCCAT
>CAKPXD010000226.1 GCA_934201655.1 uncultured Streptococcus sp.
CCTAGATAAATCCATCTTGGTGTATCATAATTTGATGTTCCTATTGCCTGATTTTTATAGAAAATCGGATTACTGATTGCTGCCATTCTGCGGATTCTGTTCTGCATAGACGCTTTCAAATTCGTATTGTCCACATATATTCCATTTGATAATGTAATATGTATCTTCCCATCTACATCATTTTTATTAAAATGTTGCATTGTGTTCCATGGTTTTTCCCTATCACTTTCGTCATCATCTGCAACAATATCATCAATATGATTTGTCCATTCTTTTATTTTTTCTTCTAGAAATTCCCGTGATAATCTTGGTTTGCTAAATAAAATCTCCCATTGATTAGGATATGCATTCCAGTTGCCATCAATAAACGCACTATTTCCATCCTGCAAAGCCTTCCCCTGCAACGGCAATGCAATCAGATTACCAAGTAAACTATTATCTGATAACAAATCCTGTGCCGGAAGCATTCTGTCATAATATTTAAAAGATTTTAAATTAACCTGTTCTGCACCCTTATCAAGCAATGCAAATCCAAATTTTCTTACCAATGAAGCAGCTATCGGTTTATCAAAGAATATCCATATATGTACACCTTTGCCAGACCTTGAACGTTCCACTAATGGATCTATTCCATTTAACACACAGATTTCTCTCATTGCCTCAACTTCTTCAATCCACGTATCATCAACATTTGCAAAATCCTTTTCTTCTGCTCCTTTATCATGATTATCAAAATCAAATACCATAAATCTACATGTTCCATTACTAAAAAGTGGATAAACACCTATTACATCAGATGATTTATAAGAATTTCCCTGCAAATGATTTAATATATCGTATTTTGTTATTGTCTTATAAGAACGATTCTTGCAGTCCTTGCAGTTAATGCCATCTTTTATCTTCTTATGACATACATTTGTCCAAAAATTATTACACTGAGGATAATATGCTGCCTTTCCGGTTTCTTTATTAACACTACGTTTTGCAAAAACATCCTGTCTTCCCCAAAACACACCAAAGAACTGATTTGCCATATTTTCTGTTATTGCCTGTGGATGAATGATTCTTTTACCCTGTTCTGGATCAAAAGCTTCTTTGCTATCACTTTGTCTAAATGCTAATAATTCCTTATGGTATGACAATCCTGCTTTTTCCAATATAGTTTTTAATATCTGGTTTTCCAGCTGCAGGTCATTCAACTGTTTCTGAAGTTGTGATATGTTCTCTATTGAATCACGCATATTGACATACCTCCCAATTTTATCTATTAAAAAAATGTTTAATTGTCTCTTTCAAATCTAAACTAAAATCTTCCAAGTCATCTATAGTTATTGCTCCCTCATTCAGTAGTTCCAACATAATGTAAAACTGGTTTGATCGGCTCATTTCACATTGCACACCACAATCTTTTTCTGAAAATCTGTTCATATTTCATCATCTCCACTGCAATACATAAAATCACAACTCCCCTGCCAGTGTTATTCTGTAGTTATCAAACTTAAGCACTTTAAAACTCTTATCAGATACATTAAATCTATCACAATAAAATTATTGCGGCATCGTTATATTGCTTCTAAAAAGTCATCTGATTTATAATTAAATAATTTGATAGCATTGTATTCCACTGTAAGTCTCATATCTTCCAACATTCCATAAAGAAATATCTTATCTGTACCACTATCTCCACCAACAAGAGTAATTCTATCATCAAATTCCAGATTATATAAAAATGGTTCTGCTTTAAATATAACATTTTTATAAATCATATACATTCTCTTTCATACTACATCGAGCACTATGACTTTATGCCGTAATAACTATATAAAATTTTAATGTTAATATGATTAAAGCCAAATATTATATTATCATAACATATTCTTTAAATAAATACTCAGACTATTGACATATCTACACAGATTTCAGCTTAATAATGCATAATTATATCCCTGGACACTTCTGTTTAGTACTCATTAATATCTGTGGTACTATCAAAACAGGTATCATATAGGTATCACGATTCACCTTATAGTATTACTTCTTTTCATTATTTTTTAATTTACAGATACCCTGCGTCATTGTTCCCATTGGACAAAA
>CAKPXD010000227.1 GCA_934201655.1 uncultured Streptococcus sp.
ATCTCGATGCACGCGTTTCCATTCTCAAGGAAATCGGGAACTTCAGGAGCGTCGACACCGCTATGCCGGTGGCAAGTCTTGATGAGCTGGAACAATACAAGTCTGATCGGCTTGCGGATAAGGTCACGTCACTTAAAGACAGTCTTGATGCACAATATAAGGCAGATGAGCGTGGTCGCGTTTTCGACCGTCCATGTCAAGTGCTTGACGACGGTGATCTCGACGAACATAAATAGAAAGGAGACAAAAATGACAAGCCGTGAAATGGTTCAGGATGCCGCCACGCGCAATCAGAGAACTCTTGCTGATGCTATCGTGGCTACAAATCGTTTCAGGGAGCAAGACGCTCGCTTTAAGTCGCATGATGGAATGGATCTCGACCCATCGACACCTGAAATCGAATCGGGATTTGAATTCAATCGGCGCTCCATCGAGGATGACCGTGCCGCTGATGACCGAAATTCCATTTCGGATCAAGATATTGATTCCCGGCTGTAATATGAATTTCCAGATGTATGGTTTGCAGATTGCATAATCATTGCGTATTAGTACCGTAGGATGCAAAAGGCATCCAGAAGGGATGATTGATAATGGCAGATTTGGGAGAGGAAGCATACTCCTCACAAATGAAAGTCATCGCGACTTTCTTGCGGTTGCTTGAAGAGCTTATGCGTAATAAGCAGCAAGATCTCCGCTATGGCAGCAAGACGCAAAGGCGCGGTATCTTTCGTCGAATGAAAGACTTCGTCGGAGGTATCTTCAAAAAAGTCTATGATGGCACATTCGGCCGCCTGTCGCGTAATGGAAAAGATTATGGTCAACTTGACCTTAATGATCCGGCTGTTGCAAAGCTGTTTGCAGACACAATGAAGCAAATGGGCATGGATACGATGCATGAAGATAACAATCTTCTGTTCAGCACTTCCGATATTGCAAAAATCATGGCCTTTTCCAAGATGGTTGAACAAGAACTCGGTAAAAAAATCGAGCACGAAAACGATACCCCTGAAAAAGAGCAGTCCCAGGAACACGGACAAGACCATGAAAAGCAAGCCGATGCCCGAGATTGGTCTGACTATCCCGCAACACCCGAGCAAATCGAGCTCACGGCTACCGTCCTGGCAGCCGATGAGGGTGTTTCGATCGATGAAATCAAGAAAGACTTTTCGGAAAACCCGTTAATCGGCGAATTGCAGATTGCTCTTGAAGCAAAAGGCCACGACACTATGGCAATCCAGCCCGATCTGAGGAACTACGCGACACCAGAACAACGAGCACAACTGGACATGCTCAAAGACAAGGGCGTCATCGGTGAAGATGAGCTTATGCAGCTCGGCAAGTATCCTTCTCAGGACAAGGCGAGCGAAGTGCTCGGAAACCATGCGGATGCCGTAAAAATGCTCGATTCCGATGAAATCTCAAATCGTGCAGAAGCAATTCGCAGTCACGATGGAATGGATCCAGATTCTCACACCAAACAGGTCGAATCCTGGAAGGAGGATCTTTCCGCGAAAGTCGGAAATGCCTTCGAGGCATCTCGTGATGCAAATGGCCGACCGAATCTCAACAATTTCGCCCGTCAGTGCAATTTGCGCGGCATTGCCGTGCAGTTCGCCAATGATGGAGAGCTTCTATTCACGGATGCCAACCAGCATCACAAGCAGATCCGCGCCGACAACCTCGATCCGAAATTCTCCCGTAACAGCGAGGCTTTCAACGGTCAGAAAATGTCGAAACCGTTGAAGCAAAAGCAGGAAGAAATCATTAAGAGCACAGACCAGCGCAATCATGAACGTTCACATGCCCACGACAGTCAGGATCACGGCGATGCGCATGGCTCCGAGAACAAGGCTAGGTAAGGTGATACTCCTTGGCGTCCAATAAATCGAAAACTCCGGGCCCAATTCAGGTCGTGGCAGTTCTAATGTTGACCGTTCTTGCCTTCTACTTCGGCAATCGGTTCGGACAAGTCTTTGATTTCAACACCATGGAGATTACCGACGGGGCGCTCGCGACGGTCAATTCGATCGTCGCGGCGCCTGCCGCTATCTCAACGGCATCCGTTCCCATGCTG
>CAKPXD010000228.1 GCA_934201655.1 uncultured Streptococcus sp.
GATTCCAAAGCTGGGATAATTCCTTCCACACGAGACAAAAGTTGAAATCCTTCCAAGGCTTCCTCATCTGTCACTGGCACATAAGTCGCACGCTTGATATCGTGGTAATGGGAATGCTCTGGACCGATACCTGGATAGTCCAAACCTGCTGAAATTGAGAAAGCTTCTAAGATTTGACCATGAGCATCTTGGAGCACATCCATAAGCGAACCGTGAAGAACACCTGGACGACCCTTGGTCAAGGTAGCTGCGTGATGCTCTGTATCCACACCTAGTCCTGCTGCTTCAGCTCCATACATAGCTACTGTCTCATCTTCCACAAATGGATGGAAGAGCCCGATAGCATTCGAACCACCACCAACACAGGCTACTAGGGCATCTGGAAGATTTTCACCTGTCAAATCACGGTACTGTTGTTTGGCTTCTCGTCCGATAACACTTTGGAAATCACGAACAATTTCTGGGAAAGGATGAGGTCCCAAGGCAGAACCAAGGATATAGTGGGTATCATCGATATTTGCCACCCATGAACGAAGGGCTGCATTGACCGCATCCTTGAGCACGCGAGAACCATCTGTCACAGCCTCTACCTTGGCACCCAAAAGTTCCATACGAAAGACATTGAGGGCTTGGCGTTTGACATCTTCCTCGCCCATGTAGATGGTACATTCCATGTTAAAGAGAGCCGCAGCTGTTGCAGTTGCCACACCGTGCTGACCGGCTCCTGTTTCAGCGATAATTTTCTTTTTGCCCATACGTTTAGCCAGAAGAACTTGTCCTAATGCATTGTTAATCTTGTGGGCGCCTGTATGGTTTAGATCTTCACGTTTAAGGTAAATCTTGGCTCCGCCGATATGCTGGGTCAAGTTTTTTGCGTAGTAAAGGGGAGTTTCACGTCCTACATACTGGCGCAAAAGTTGGTTTAACTCCTCTTGGAAACTTGGATCTGCCTGACTTTCACGATAAGCCTCTTCTAACTCCAATACTGCTGTCATCAATGTTTCTGGGACAAAACGTCCACCGAATTTCCCGTAAAATCCATCTTTATTTGGTTCTTGATATACCATTATTTACCCTCTCTATGAATCTTCTAATCTTTTCATGATCTTTTTGTCCGTCTGTTTCTACCCCGCTTGATACATCTACTGCAAAGGGAGAGAAATGCTGAATTGCTCTTGCTACATTGTCTTCATTTAGCCCACCTGCGATGAAGAAAGGCTGAGATAATTCTGTCGTATCCAGTTGCTCCCAATCAAAGGTCTGACCACTTCCTGCCACAGGTGCATCAAAGAGGAGATAGTCTGCCTGAGAATTGGGCACATGGCCATTTCCATCCACCTGCACAGCCTGAATGCTGGCACAAGGCAGACTCTCAAATAGATCATCTGCCACTCGACCGTGAACCTGTACTAAATCCAAGCCAACTTTTTCAATCGCTTCTAGTAATTCTTCCCGACTTGGTGAAACAAATACGCCAACCTTTTTTACATTTGTGGGAATAATCTCAGCCAGCTCTGCTGCTTGTTCCAAGGTCACTTGTCTTTTGCTAGGAGCAAAGACAAAACCAATGTAGTCTGCTCCAGCCGACACTGCTACCTCTACTGCTTCTTTGGTCGATAGTCCACAAATCTTAACCTTTGTCAATCTGCAACTCCTTGATTCTCTGGGCAACATTTTCCGCTTGCATCAGAGCTGTTCCTACCAAAATTCCGTTAAAGTAGGGTGCAACTCGTTTCGCATCTGCTTCTGTAAAAATAGCAGATTCAGAAATGTAGAAGCAATCATCCTTAAAGTGTTTGGCCAAGTCTACGCTAGTCTGCAAGTCGACTTCAAAGGTAGTCAAATTACGATTATTCACACCAATAATTTGAGCGCCAAGACGGTGGGCAACTTCTAGCTCTGCTAGATTATGAGTTTCCACCAAAACTTCTAGACCTAGCTCTGTCGCATAGTCATACAGTTCCTTGAGGCGTTCTTCTGATAAAGCCGCTACGATGAGCAAGATAACTGTCGCACCTGCATTGCGAGCACGGATGATTTGCTTTTCATCGATAATAAAATC
>CAKPXD010000229.1 GCA_934201655.1 uncultured Streptococcus sp.
CCTTCTAAAATAGAAAGGAGGTTGACATTTTTCACCAGTGCTGGAAGGCCTGACAAGGTCGCGGTCGTTCCGATCGCGCTTGATAGGTAGACATAGCTGATCAACATGAAGAAGGCCAGTCCCATTCCAATCACACGGAAGTGTTTCAAGAGAAGGTATTGCAGTTGTACCAAGACAAAGCTTGCTAGAACCGCTAAGAATACCCATGAAGGTACATATTCACGACCAACAGAGAGTTGAATACTTGAAATCATTCCGATCACCAGTCCAAGGATGAGAGAAAGTCCCACAAGGACACCGACAGACAAGAGATCTGATTCTTGCAAACGATCCAATTTGAAACGATCCTTAACCTTGCGAATGATTGGTTGAGTCGCAAAGAGATAAGCTGTAAAGAGGCTCAAGACTTCCAACATAAAGATCCAGATAAATGGACGGTAGACGTTGATAGTCGCTTTCACAGAAGAAGATTTCTCTGCAACTGGATTTGACAAGAAGTCGAGCAAGACTTCATTCGGTACTCCATTTTCATAGGCATTGTTGAAGACTTTACGGAAGGCTTCAACAAAGTTCCCATTTTCAGATAATTCCTTGTCGAATTCACCCATCAAGCTCTCCGCATTGCTAGACAATTTCTCTGTATTGCCTTGGGCTCTTTCCAATTCTTTGTTCAATTGGCTAAAGATTTCATTGGTAGAGTTAGCGGCTTCTACATTGCTACGAGATGAGCTCTTCACACCTTCTGTCGAGCCCAATAAGGACGTATATTCAGAACCAAGGGCTGACAAATCTGCATCGGTCTTGGTTTGAGCCTGTGTCACTGTTTCTTGTGCTTTTGAGATCTCTTCTAAACGTTTTTGAAGCTCTGCATATTGCGTCAATTGGTCGTTGATATTTTGGGTTAGATCCTTGTTGGTGTTTTCGATTGCTTGAAGATTGGCCTGCAATTGTGGTCCCAAGTCTTGCAACTGTTGGAGGGTACCATCTAACTGGGCTTTCACACTCTTCGTTGCATCCCCAGATTCATCCGTTTCAATACTCTTACGGTAGTCCTTCATGTTACTTGAAACGGCAGCCTTCACGACATCGACCAAAGCATCTGTCAAATCCATTTCTTCGATCGGATCATAGAGCGAATGACGATTTTCCTTTTCATCTTTTGGATAGTAAGCATCGATCAATGCTCCTGCGCGTTGATAATCCAAGGCGATTTCACTAGCTTTCGATGCATAGTTAGCGACAGCTGTTTTCAAATCTTCTGCAGATACGGTCACACTGGTTGAAGAAACTCCATTCACAAGGACTTCAACATCAATCGCGCTTGGCATAGCTCCTCCATCTTCAACAAGGTGAATTTGAATTTGTTTGCCATCTTTCAGTTCGACTTCCTGCTCACCACCACCTGCATAAGTCTGTCCATCATAGGTCCAAGTATCAACCTTGACTCCTGCAGGTACTTGAATGCTAACTTTTTGTTTTCCAGTTTTAGCATTAAGGACATCCGCAACTGCCGTTGATTTAGCATCCACTTCAGCAGCCAATCGTTTCAAGTCATCTGCGTTCCCTTTTGCTTGCCCCTTCGTTCCAGCAAAAGCACTATCAAAATCAATCGCTGCCTTGAGATTTCCATACTTATTCAGTTCAAGACTAGCAGGATCTAAAGACGGAAGTTTTTCAATCGCGTTACGAATGTCATCATCTGCTTTATTACGAGCCTTGCTGATGGTTTCTATTTTTGTCTTTCCAATCAAGGTACGAAGAGTAACTTTTTCTCCTTCTTTTAGACCATAGTAGTCAAGGACCTTCGCTTTTACAGAAGACTCGATGTTATTTTCGTGCTCATCTAATTTGTCGCGTTCTGCCTTGATCCCTTTTTCGAGGTCTGCCACACGATCATTCACATCTTTTGTCAAACCTGCATAGGTCTTGGTACCTGAAGAATCTCCTTCTGTTTCAGCTGGTTGACTCAATTGCTTGGTAATCGCTTCTTGGTTTTGTTGTAGATTCTTATACAACTCTTGGGTCTTTTCACTGACAACAGACTGGTTCAT
>CAKPXD010000230.1 GCA_934201655.1 uncultured Streptococcus sp.
TGCTGATGTGGCTCAGTCGGTAGAGCGTCGCCTTGGTAAGGCGGAGGTCACGGGTTCGATTCCCGTCATCAGCTTACTATGAAAGATCCCGGGAAACCGGGATCTTTTCGTTATATAAAAATATAGTTCCGTCCGTGACAAAAATCTGAAAAGTGTGACATTTTGTGCATATTCTGGAACGTACAGGATATATATTTTTCCATAGGCTATGGATATAATAAAAACAGAAACTGGTGTGAAAGAAGGAATAGCAGGATAGAATCTGGTATTTCTTTTTTTGTGCAAAGGACAATGATCACAGGAGAAGGGAAAATGGAAGAAAAAAAATACTTAAAATGGTACAACAAAGTGGGGTATGGATCCGGGGATATTGCCGGAAACGTAGTATATGCATTTCTGTCAACATTTGTATTGATTTATCTGACAAACACGGTAGGTCTGAAGTCAGGAATTGTGGGAACGCTGATTGCTGTTTCCAAACTGTTTGACGGTGTGACAGATGTATTTTTCGGTGCGATGATTGATAAGACAAAGACGAAAATGGGAAAAGCAAGGCCATGGATGCTGTATGGATATATTGGCTGCGCCGTAACACTGATAGCTATTTTTGCGATTCCGGAAAATATCGGGGAGACAGCACAGTATATCTGGTTTTTTATTGCGTACTCTCTACTGAACGCCGTGTTCTACACCGCAAACAATATTGCGTATTCCGCACTGACAGCGTTGATTACGAGAAACAGCAAAGAGCGGGTGGAAATGGGATCGTACCGTTTTATTTTTGCATTTTCCACCAGCCTGCTGATTCAGTCCGTTACGATTAAATTCGTTTCGTTGATGGGAGGTGGAGCAGCAGGATGGCGGATGGTGGCCATTGTGTATGCTGTGATCGGTTTGGCGGTCAACACGATTTCTGTTTTAGCTGTAAAAGAGCTTCCGGAGGAGGAAGGGGCAAAGGTAAAAAAAGAAGAAAAATACAGTATGAGAGAGGCAGCAGGTCTTCTCTTTTCCAACAAGTATTATCTGATGATCTGCGTGACTTATATTTTACAGCAGATTTATTCCGCGATGCTTAGCATGGGAATCTATTACATGATGTATGTTCTGAACAATGAAAATTTGTTTCCGGTCTTTTCATGGGCAATCAATATTCCACTGATTATCGCACTTGTTGCCACACCGCAGCTGGTGACACGCTGGGGAGGGCTGTACAAACTGAATCTTACCGGATATGCGATTGGAACCATCGGCAGAATCTTGGTGATTCCTGCGGCCTATTATGGAAGCGTTCCGCTGATGTTGCTGTTCACGGCAGTTGCAGCTTTCGGCATGGGACCGTGGCAGGGAGATATGAATGCGGTCATTGCGAACTGCTCGGAGTATACGTATCTGACAAAACACAAAAGAGTAGATGGAACTATGTATTCCTGTACATCCCTTGGCGTAAAACTGGGCGGTGGACTGGGAACTGCGATCACAGGATGGCTGCTGGAATTCAGCCGTTTTGACAAGAAACTGTCGGTGCAGCCGGATTCCTGCCTGAACATGCTTCATATGATGTATTTATGGATTCCGGCCGTACTTTGCATTGTCATTACGATTCTGATGTCACGAATGAATGTGGAAAAAGCAAATAAGGAACTGATGGTTCATACAGAAAGATAAGCGAAAAGGTTTTAGTGGGACGATCACACAAAAGAGCTGGCAAAGGCGATGTGTGATCGCCTTTTTTTTTCGCTGGCAACGAGTCAAAGTCAGTGCTTGGATGAGACTTTGGTGACTGTTGCGATAACTTGAGAAACTCGCGGAGCGTGTTTTTATAGAAAAAGTATACAAAAATAATGGGCGAAAATTGGTAAAAATGCAATGATAGTAGAATGAAAAATATGAAAAATGAATTTTGATTAGGAAAATGCCATATTTTGTGCATGATTTCCGAAATTCTGTTTATGTAATTTGTTCAGATTCTCGTCTATAATCACAAGTAATCGAACGAGCGGGAAGGAGGAAAGGAAGAAGGGCAGGAAACGAAAAGGTTTAAGT
>CAKPXD010000231.1 GCA_934201655.1 uncultured Streptococcus sp.
TAGTTGTTTTTGATATTTTATTGGCCAATCTATCAACTGTGGAAATTATTGCCATTTATGGAATCATGATGATAGCAACTTACATGCTGTTTACAATTGCGTTAGCAGGATTAAGGAAACTAATGTATGCAGAGGCGTCGGGAGAGACTTTCCTTAATAAGATCGCAAAAATGATTTCTCTTTATGGGATGGCTATTTTAGGAATAGGGATCATTATCAAGCATATTTTGGGAATCTTTTCATTAGATGTTTCAACTTCCATCAAGGCATTTGGCTTTTTATTGCTGTGGATCTTTTGTAATATAGTAGTGCTTGCTGTCAGTGCTTTTATAGGCTTACCATACTTCCTCCAAGCCTACTACAAATGGAAATATCCTGAAGAATATCGAAACTGGGAAGGCAAGTCAGTAGAAGAATGGTATGGCAAGAAGTACTTAAAGAAACACAAGGAGTTATTGGAAGGTAAGAATGAAGAAATCGATCTTTAAAGCCAGTTTTGAAGAGAGTTTAAATTTATTAGACGATGGCATTTCGGGAAAATTTGCACAGGAAAATTATCAGGATGCTCTAAAAAAAGAAAAATATAGAGGGACCATGAAGTCATATGTCTGGTTAGTATTTTTGACGGTTTTATTTATAATTGGTCCTAATTGGTTGATTGTTGCTGTAAATGATTATTTATTTTATCATGCTAATCCTAAGGATTTAACAGTACGCTTGTCCGAAATTAATTTTCTTCCATACTGGGTATTTTGGATGGGGCTAGCAATCTGGATTTTGCTGATTATATTAGGAAAGCGATTCAACCAACAGTTCATTTTGATCTATAGAGGTCAGTTTCATTTTATGGTTTCCTTTTTAATATGGCTTCTAATTGAGTTAAATTTTCTATTGTTGAATTTACTCTATGGTTTAGTTGGATATTTAGGATTATTTGCCATGGAAGGTTTGATTCTCTTTACAATCATTTACCTGATACGTGCTAAGTCTACCTCATTACTTGTATTATTATATGGTGGAACTGGAATAGAGAGTCCGATTGATAGAATATTTAATAAAGTATTTAAATTTATTGTCAAGTATGGTGGAATAGTTGTAGCACTCTGGATTATTTTTCGTACGATATTTTCAGATTCAATAAGAAATGCAGATAATTTGGTTGGAGGATTAGGTGTTTTATTCTTATTCCTAGTTTTTAATATACTGATCTCTGCATTTGAAATTTATTTCATGTTTCCCTATATGTTGCAGGGCTACTACAAATGGAAATTTCCTGAAGAATACCGAGAATGGGAAGAAAAATCAGTAGAAGAGTGGTATGGGAAGAAGTACTTGAACAAACACAAGGAGTTATTAAAAAATGGATAAGAATTTTAAGGAGATGTCGTTTGATGAATTGAAATGCTACCGTAGGGAAGGTCTATGGAGATCTTTGGGACTATTGCTGATCATTATTTTGGTGATTACGGGCATGGTCTTGATGGAAGTGAACCATGTTTCTCCGTCCAATCAGAATCGTTTTTGGGTGATTGGGTTGACAACGGTCATTGCGCTCTTTGGCTACCTGATGCCTCTGATGGCAGCAAATCGTGTCATGCGAGACCATCCGGATTGGGTTAAGAAATCAGGGATTCGAGCGAAAATTCCCTTGCCGATGGCTTGGCATGTCAAAAGACTTTGCGTCCTTGGAGCGAGTCTACTAGTGATTGGAGTAGGATTTGACTCGTCATACAAACCACAAGTTCCGCAGACAAATCTACAAGATCAAGTCGATATCATTCAATTGGATCATGACTTGGAAAGAGAGCAAAAATTCGACCAAGTTCTAGATACCATCACTCCAGATGATAAAAAATCTAAATAAGATCCATTTTGGAATTTGAACGTCATTGAATATCGTTCTAAACAGCTCTAAAGAACAGTGCCCACTCGGTGCTGTTTTTGCTTTATGGCGCAAAATTGAGGAAATGATTTTACTAGAGAACTGGCTTGGAAATGTGATATAATAAAGGTTATGGCAAACAATAATCA
>CAKPXD010000232.1 GCA_934201655.1 uncultured Streptococcus sp.
CTTAGTCTATGCAAAGTTTTTAGGATTGCTGATTTATTCGGTTCTCTTATTCATTCTCTACATCTGTGTGGTCAATAATGTACATAGGAGGAATAAAGTGATTAAAAAACTAATTTAGTTAACGATTAACGAATAAAGACCTTCCGTATGTTCCATATGATTTGGTTGCGGAAGGTGAGACGGAAGAATAAGTCTTGTAGAGTGTTATTGATTAAATTTAAAAAAAGATTGGAGCAAATATGAGTAACAAAGTATCAATTATGCAAGAAATGTTCAAAAAAGAAGGTTCAGATGAACTCGTTCCTGCAGTAACCATTATCTTAGATGGTCAAATTAGAAATATCATCGATGCCCTTTCAGAACAGAATGGCTATGAAGGTTATCCAGAAGCTATATCAGAAATTCTTTTCAAAGGAATAGAAAGTATGATTAAAAAATAAATCCGGGAAAGCAAATACGAGAAAAAGAGAGCGAAAACCGCTCTCTTTTTATGATATAATAGCCCTATGAGATTAGATAAATATTTAGTTGCCTGTGCTGTTGGTAGCCGGACGGAGGTCAAAAACTTTCTAAAGGCTGGGCGCGTGACGGTCAATGGCAAAAAGGAAAAATCTGCCAAACTGCAAATCAATGAAGATACAGACGAGATTTGCTTTGATGGGCAAAAGTTAGAGTACGAGGAGTTTGTTTACTATATGATGAACAAGCCCCAGGGGGTTATCTCAGCGACTGAAGACCCCAAACACAAGACTGTACTGGATTTGTTGGATGACTTGGCTCGTTCAAAGGAAGTTTTCCCAGTCGGTCGTTTGGATATTGATACGCATGGCCTCTTGCTCTTGACCAATGATGGCAAGCTAGCTCATGCTCTCCTTTCCCCTAAACGCCATGTGGATAAGACTTATCTGGCACAGGTCAAGGGGATTATGACCGATGCAGATGTTAAGGTCTTTGCGCAAGGGATTCCACTTAAAGACTTTACCTGCCAACCTGCTAAGCTGGAGCTTGTGTCTCTTGATACGGAAGAAAATCAAAGTCTGGTTCGCGTGACCATCGCAGAAGGGAAATTCCACCAGGTTAAACGGATGGTTGCCTACTGTGGTAAAGAAGTGGTGGACTTGCAACGTCTGACCATGGGAACTTTGACCTTGGATGAGGATTTGAAACGTGGAGAATGGCGTCGTTTAACCAAGGAAGAACTAGAAGCTTTGCTTGAGAGTGTTCAGTAAAGTGGATAATTGGAAAAGGTAGGGGAAATATCCCTACCTTTTTCAGTTTTTGGTTGCTTCCTTTGTGAAAAGAGTTATAATAGACAGTAAGAAAAAAGGAGGATTTTATGAACGCGATTCAAGAATCATTTACAGATAAATTATTTGCCAACTATGAAGCAAATGTAAAGTACCAAGCTATCGAAAATGCTGCTAGCCATAACGGTATTTTTGCAGCCCTTGAGCGTCGTCAAAGTCATGTCGACAACACACCAGTTTTCTCACTTGATTTGACAAAGGACAAGGTCACTAACCAGAAAGCATCTGGTCGTTGCTGGATGTTTGCGGCCCTTAATACTTTCCGTCACAAACTCATCTCTCAATACAAACTTGAAAACTTTGAATTGTCACAAGCCCACACATTTTTCTGGGACAAGTATGAAAAATCTAACTGGTTCTTGGAGCAAGTGATTGCGACTGCAGACCAAGAATTGACGAGTCGCAAGGTTAGCTTTCTACTTCAAACTCCACAACAAGATGGTGGACAATGGGATATGGTTGTAGCTCTCTTTGAAAAATACGGTGTCGTTCCTAAGTCTGTTTATCCAGAGTCTGTTTCATCTAGCAGTAGCCGTGAGCTCAATGCAATCCTTAACAAATTGCTTCGTCAAGATGCTCAAATCTTGCGTGATCTCTTGGCTTCTGGTGCTGACCAAGCGACTGTTCAAGCTAAGAAAGAAGACCTCTTGCAAGAAATATTTAACTTCCTTGCT
>CAKPXD010000233.1 GCA_934201655.1 uncultured Streptococcus sp.
TTTACAAAGTTTTTGTCCAATTGAGCAGTATCAGATGGAGTTAAGTCATGTGCAATCACGATTACTTCTTCATTAATAGAAGCTGGGTTTGGTAATTTCTTACCAAGAAGATTTGCCAAAACACGTTTGGTAACGTCGCGGATATCCGCTGCACGTTCTTGCATGTATGGATTGTCTTCCATGCCTTCAAAGATAGTAATAAACATGTCTGTTACTTCTTTAAGACCTGCTTCTGCATTTACTTTTTTTGCACGAATAGTTTCTTTAATCTGACCAATCAATTCAGGGTCGGCAAGAACCATCAAGTGAGCGTCAAATACCTGTGCCGCTTCTTCACCAAGCGTACCTACAGCCTTCTCGCGGATAAGAGAAAGCTCGTTTTGAGAAGCTTCAAGAGCAACATCCAAACGAGCCTCTTCTGCATTTGTATCTTCGACTGTAATAGTCTCGAATGATAAATCCGGTTGAACGAGTAGATATGCTTTAGCAACTGCAACACCATCAGATGCTGCGATTCCTTTAAGCATTTCTGTCATATTCTTATGCCAATCCTTCTTTTTCCATTGTTTCTGAGATTGCAGCGATAGCATCATCAGCATCCGCACCTTCAGCAGAGATTGTAACGTCTGCACCTTGGCCAACACCAAGACTCATAACACCCATGATTGATTTAAGGTTAACTGATTTACCTTTGTATTCAAGAGTGATATCTGAAGCAAATTTGCTAGCTGTTTGTACCAACAATGTTGCTGGACGTGCGTGAATACCTGTTTCTGCCACTACGTGGAAATCTTTAGAAGCCATAATTTGACTCTCCTTTAATTGTTTTCTTTTTGAGTTATATCTGATAACCCTTACAATTTGGTATTATATCACCTTCTGTGATTTTTTTCAAGTGTTTTATGGGATTTCTTCGTTTTCCTTTCAGATAACTTGCTGAAAATCTTCTATTTTATATATCAAAATACATCATGTAGTTTTTTATATTTTTAACATTTAGAAAACGCTGTTATTTATGGGTTTTATTTTTTACAAACACTATATATTGTGTTTAATTATCTCTTATCTAAAAAAATCTACAATATTTAGTTCTTCTTCGTTGACAAAGATTTTTTTTCTGATATACTTAAGAAGTAATTAAATTTTGAAAGGGGAGTTACAGAATGGTAACCGTTTATTCTAAAAATAATTGTGTTCAATGCAAAATGACCAAACGATTCTTAGATAGTAACAACATCACATATCGCGAAATCAATCTTGACGAACAACCTGAATTTATTGAACAAGTTAAAGAGCTCGGCTTTAGCGCTGCTCCTATCATCCAAACACCGACTGAAGTTTTCTCTGGGTTCCAACCAGCAAAACTCAAAAAACTTGCTTAACAATCAGGACTCAAAGCTTCTATGTCAATCTTAGAAGCCTTTCTTTTGTAATGAATTAAAGGGAATTTTATGGGATTAAAACAACTCGAGGATGTAACTTACTTCCGTCTAAATAATGAAATTAACCGTCCAGTTAATGGTCAAATTATGCTTCATAAAGATAAAGAAGCCTTGGATGCATTCTTTAAAGAAAATGTTGAGCCTAACTCAATGGTATTTGATTCTATCAGAGATAAAATTGATTACCTCATCAAACAAGACTATATCGAAACAGCATTTATCAAGAAATATCGTCCAGAATTCTTAGAAGAGCTTTATCAATTTATTAAAGATCAAAACTTCCAATTCAAGTCATTCATGGCAGCATACAAGTTTTACAATCAATATGCCTTGAAAACTAATGATGGGGAATACTATCTTGAGAGCATGGAAGACCGTGTCTTCTTTAACGCTCTTTACTTTGCTGATGGCAATGAAACTATCGCAACTGATATCGCAAATGAAATCATCCACCAACGCTACCAACCTGCTACACCATCTTTCTTAAATGCAGGTCGTGC
>CAKPXD010000234.1 GCA_934201655.1 uncultured Streptococcus sp.
AATACGGTCTCAAATAAGAACCAACACAGAACCACTTCCCTTTCGGGAGTGGTTTTTTTGAGTTCTTCCTTTCTTATGTTACAATAGAAAAATGCAATACAAAACAGAAACATTGGGGACTTATCTTGATTTAAAACCCTACCATCATTATTCTTCCATTCCGTTGGTTCGTTTTGAGAAGGAAACAGCGGATACTTTTATTCTCCTCTTTAAAAGAGAGATGCAACTGTTTGTGATTGATCTAGAGCAGGATTCTGGTCAGAGTCTGCTTTTTTCACATGCCAGTCTCATCGACCGTCAGGAGCTCTTAGAGGGTATCGCTGCTGTCCCTCTTGAAGCTCTGAATAGTCTCTACGTTTTGGCTTTTCCTCGGGATCTTTACGAATTTTCTGCAGAAGCACGATTAAAGAATATTGTTGCTCTCTATCAGGCGCACGACGATGTCCTTTCTTTTCTAAAGTTGACACGTACTATAGGGGACCAGGTCACGGCTTATGAACTCGAGTGGAAAAGAACAGCAAAAAACCTGGCAGACTTTGATCCTTTTCGCTATACGAGCCGTTCTCAGGTGGAAGATCCTGATGCTCTATCGGTTGTCTCCAGTAAAGACTATGACTTCATTCCTGATTTTCATCCTTTTTTATCTAGTAAGCGAGGGAGCAAGGTCTTAAGCGTTCCTGCTGACTACCTAGACCCCAAAACTGGTCAAAGAGCTAGCCTTGAGATCATGGGCTGGTACTTGCGGGATCAGCAGCTAAAACTTCGATGGAAACCTAAACACACGCCGCAAAAGACGCTGGCGCTCTTCTCAACTTTCTATCGACATTGTCAGCAAGCACTACTTCTTTCAGGGGGAAATTTACAAAGGAGCCAGTGCTCCAGTCTTTCTAGATCAGTTGGAATTCAAGGTCCCACAGGGTTACCAAACTGATCTCGAACAACCCTATCAAGAATTTTTAACGATAATAGCTGAACGAAAACGCAAAGCGCTTTTACGAAAGGTTTCGCTTGGAAAGCAAAAAGGCTAAGGTTTCCCCTAGCCTTTTTCTGCTATTCTTCATTTTCTCTGATTTTCTTGATGATGCTTCCCATTTGAACACCACCATCTTTATAGTTTCTATAATAACGGCCAGCTCCATCTCCAATATAGCTGATCGGAGAGAAAGTATCGCTCTTGAAGCTACCATCTTCGTCAATCAAGTCTTCTTCTACTTCACGACGGGTTACACGCGCAATAATATTGGTCAAGGCTCCACATTCGACAAATTCGACAACTTGGCATTCAATGGAAACCGGACAGGCTGTTACCATTGGCGCATCTACTGTTTCCCCAATTGTATAGTCTAGTCCTGTAAGAGCAAACTTATCCTTGCGGCTATTGAAGCCTGCGATTTCAACCTCAGTTAAGAGTTCCTCTGTAGGGATATTCACGGTGAAAGATCCGTGTTTTTTAATTTCTGTGACAGCATTTCCTTTGGTTCTCATAGCGACCACCATCATACTTCCTAGCGTATAGGCTGAACTAGAGGTCGAAATATTGTAGCCATGCACATCATCCTTGTATCCTAAGAAAAATACAGGAAATCCAAAATATAACTTGCGTGTTTCAAATGTTTGTTTCACACTTTTCTCCTTTTTTAATTACTTGATGGTAAAGTTAGAAAATCAGGTAGCCTCCGCTAGATCCTGAATTTCACGGATAAATTGACCATTTTCTAAGATCAGGATGCGATCACAAATGGCCTGGCACAATTGCTCATCATGGGCGATGAAGATAAAGGTATTCTGATACTTAGCATGCAGTTTATAAAGCAATTGTAAAATTTGAACCTGAGTTTTGGGATCCAAACCACTGAGAGATTCATCAAAAATAATGACATCTGGGTTTAGTAGCAAGGTTCTGGCAATACAAACTCTCTGCAACTGGCCACCACTTAATTC
>CAKPXD010000235.1 GCA_934201655.1 uncultured Streptococcus sp.
TTATGAGTCTGTATTTGTGGCTGCAGGCGTGGCTCTTCTTGTCTGTTTTCTGCATCGGCGGATTTCTTTATCAAAAGCCGTTTTTCTCACTTCATTTATATCCCTGAATTATGTTTACCTTATGGACGTCAATTCGGTAGAAGCGGATCTGATCAGCTTCTTCTGGGGAATGGCTGCGCTCAATTTCATTGATTTGTATCTGAGGGGAAGAAAGACTCTGCAGCGGGAAGAAGCAGCAAGTCGGACAAGGGCTGGTTTGTATGCTGTTCTCAGCGGAATCGGGATTTGCTGCGCCGTGATGACAAAGACCCTGTGTGAAGGGCTCTTGCTTGCATTGGCGGCCTATGACCTGGTATGCGCCGGAAAATTTCTGATCAGCAGAAAGAAAAGAAATCATGGCTGGCAAAGAGATGTCAGCATCCTTCTGCTTCCCTATCTGTCATATGCACTTAGTATGAAGCTTTCCAACGCACTGCTTCTTCCTTCCGGCGGCTCCTATCAGGATTATTTCACATTTTCCTCATGGCGCTTTCAAAATGGAATCCGATGGTATTTCGGGATATTCCAGAGCTTTTTCGGGAGCGGAGTCCGGCCGATTGTATCGGTGATTGTATGTGCCTGCGGGACATTGCTGCTGGTTCTCACAGCCTTTGGCATCGTTTTGAAGAGGAAGGAAGAGCTGTACTATGGATTCTATGTGTGCGGCATGATCCTGATGCTTCTGTTTTATGATTATTATCGCTCTTCGTTTGTACTGACATTTTTCCCTTTGATGGTGCTGTTTTCTTATTACGCTGTCTCGTGGATTCTGGAGCGTGTGAGACCTGTGTGGATTCGCAGCATAGTAAGAGCAGCCGCTTTGTCCATACTCATTATGATCGCGGCACAGACACTGACTGCGGTCTATGCGGTGCAGGTCAGAGATTACAGCATGGATGATGTTATGAATGAGGAAACACAGGAGATCTTTGCCTATATTCGCAGCAACCTGAATTCGGAGGATGTTGTTTATTTCCTGAAGCCAAGGGTACTGTATTACTACACAGATGTATTTGCCTATTATTGGGATGATGATAATCCGGAACGCTTGGCACTGGCCGATTATGTTCTGATGAGTGTATACAATGAACAGCCTGGCATTCAGCGGGTGCTGGATTCATCAGGGAACTACCAGTGTGTTTTTCAGAATTCGCGGTTTGCGTTATATCAGAAGAATCGCAGGTAGAGAATAGTTATGTATCGGATGATCAGTATTTTTATTACCGTTTTGTATGCGGCACTTTCTTGTTATCTGTTGCTTCTGGCAGGGTTCTCGACTACTGCTATTGACGCAAATGAACACAGCTATCTGCTGAAGGATCATATGATTCTGCAGCTGGCTCTGGTGGCACTGATTTGTTTTGGCGGTGTAACTGTTTATCAGAAATCAGAGAGAGTTCAGCGGTTTGTTCGCCATATCAATGAGAGCGAAGAGTATTCCTGTAAGTGGAGAAAAAGGCTCTTGCTTACGCTGGCGGTTCTTAGTACTGTCATTGTGCTGATTCTTCAGGTGGTACCAAGGGGAGACCAGCGCTTTATTTGTGATATGGCGAATTCCATGATGAATGGGGACTATTATGGATTTGACAGAGGCCAGTATCTGGATTGGTATCCCAATCAGCTTGGAATCGTTCTTCTGTTATACGGACTTGCTCATATCTTTGGTTCTTACAATTATCTGATCTTTCAGCTTATGAATGTGGCTGCACTTCTCAGTGTTTATCATGATTTTGCCTCACTTTCCGATGAAACCGGACATACACGATTTGCAGGACTTACCATTATTGTGGCGGGAATTCTGTTCCTTCCTGCGATTTTGTATACGACATATGTGTATGGAACACTTCTTGGCTTTGCATTCAGTATCCG
>CAKPXD010000236.1 GCA_934201655.1 uncultured Streptococcus sp.
TTGCAAGTGACCAGGTGAGACCATTGACAGCATATTTGCTGGACGGATAGGCAACGCCGCCTGGCTGGCCACAGATGCTGACCATAGAGCTGGTGTTCAGAATACATCCGCCGCCCTGCTCTTTCATGATAGCAGCGGCCGGCAGGATTCCGTTCATCATGGCGTTCACATTCAGATCCATTACGTTGGCGAAATGTTCTGCGGTGTATTTGTCGAGCGGTGTGCTGTCGGAAACGCCGGCATTGTTTACGAGAATATCAATTCTTCCGTATTTTTCCTTGATTTTAGCAATCTCATCTGCCATGGCGGCCGCATCGGTCAGCTTTGGCCATGCGCCGGAAACGTCCCAGTCCGGGTTTTCTTCTTTCAGGGAAGCAACCGCTTTTACAACGGTCTCCTCGCGGGAGCCAAAAAGTACAACTTTCGCGCCGTTCTGTAAAAATTTTTGAACAATGGCATAGCCGATTCCCCTGGTTCCACCGGTAACAACTGCTATTTTATTCTGTAACATAAAAACCACCTCACAATCCATTTTCTTATTTCTATCATAATGGATTCCGTTGGTGGACAGTCAATACATATTTTTTGCCGGAAAAAACAGTGAAATTTTCTTAAAAGCAGACGAGTTGTTACAGTGCGCCGGAGATCAGCAAACTGTAACGATGATTTTTGCGGATAGATGAAATTGTGGTGTGGATTTCTTTTCCATAAATAGTTATAATAAAGCTAAAAAGTGTCCAGTGGGTGTACACTTTGAGCTGACAAAAAAGGGAAAATGATGTACAAGGTGTGAATTCATGAGAATACAGGAAGTAATGGGAAAAACGGGACTGTCCAGACGGACGATCCATTATTATATCGATCAGAAATTAATTATCCCCCCGGTGAATGAGGGCAATGGGTACCATGATTTTACAGAGGAGGATGTACAGAAGCTTTTTATTATCCGAAAGCTGCGGGAGGCGGGGCTTTCTCTTGCGGATATCCGTGCAATTCTGCGTAAGCCGCGAACAACGCCGTTTTATCTTCATAAGCAGATGAATGAGCTGCAGACGCAGATGCTTACGATACAGAAAACGATCAGCGAGATGGACCGCTTAAGCGGCCAGCTCCCGGTCTGCCAGTCGCTCGACCAGCTTGCGGGAATGCTGGAAGACACGAATTTCAGCCCCGATGAGCCGCCGCAGTTTCAGATGGAATCGAGAGATGCCAGGCTGCTGGCGCAGTATCTCTGGATGGCTTATCTGGACACGCCGGTCACGGAGTATCAGCAGTTTCTGTGGCAGAAAATCATGCAGCAGACAATGGAACATGCGCGGACAGATCTGAAAATGATGTCCCGCTATCTGCAGTCTATTTCCCCGGAGCGGATTGATGCGACGAATATTAACCAGTATCTGCGGAACCAGAAAATCATTGCTCTCACGGGGGCGGATTATCCGACGTTTGTGGAAGAATTGAAAACTTCTCTCCTTGCGTTTGCCTCTGACCCGGTACAGCAGGAAAAATGGAGTCTCCTCTACCAGCCGCTCATCCATCCGATCGCCGTTTTCTGCGTCTCTGTCAGCGGCTGGATGTGCGAGTTCCACCCGGCATACCGCCGCTATTATGAAAACACGCACACCTGCTGCCGCATGCTGAAAGATTTCATGGACAGTCCGGAGGGAGCTTTACTGAATGCTGCGCTGAACAAAGCATTCAACGGAAACTGCGATGTGCGCACCGGTTACTACGGCGAACTCGAAGTGGCGGCAACATTTCACAAAAGCATTTATGCACTGCTGTCACCGGAACAGATCCGGGAATTTCTGGCAGGGGTGGAAGGGTGAGTATCTGACCTTGCTTCGGAAACAGGAGGGTCTTACACAGGCAGAGATGGCAGGGAAAAT
>CAKPXD010000237.1 GCA_934201655.1 uncultured Streptococcus sp.
GTTGTGGACGATGCACTCGTTGGCATCACTCCTGCAAGTAAAACGCAGGATTCCAAAGAATGGTTTGTTTATGATGCTATTAATGGTGGGAAAACCATATGAGTAACTTGTTCCGTATAACATTAAGTCGTGCCCCCGTGGGGCGTGGATTGAAATGAGCCGCATCTGGCAGTGATAGAACTGAAATAAGGAAGGAGGAATCACCCATGGATCTGCAACTGGTAAAACAGCTCTGTGCAGATGAAAAACTTCGATGGACACAGCATATATTTTTAAGGCTGGTGCAAAGAAATATCAGCATGGCAGATGTACAGACCGCCATCCTGAATGGAGAACTGGTGGAAGATTATCCGAATGACCTGCCTTATCCAAGCTGTTTGATTCTCGGATATCGCGGCCCCGGCCTCGCCCTGCATGTCGTGTGTGCACCAGATTCGGAAAATGAGGAATTATGGTTAATAACAGCCTACGTTCCCGATACTAACAAATGGATGGATGATTTAAAGACAAGGAGGACTGAATCATGACCTGTATTTCATGCAAAGGGGATCTGATTGATAAGAAAACCAATTTCATCGCGGACCTTGGAGACTGTATCATTATTGTGAAAGATGTTCCATCCCAGGTATGCTCTCAATGTGGAGAAGTTTCTTACAGCCACGAAGTAGCAAAACGACTGGAAGAAATTATCTCTCAGATGAAAAATGCAATGACCGAGGTAGCTATCGTACATTACAATTCTACCGCAGCCTGATCCTAATAGAAAAACCGGCCCAGTACTACCAACACCGGACCGGCAAGACACCACCGAAGATGATGCCCCTAAACCAAACACATTGTATCATCTTCGGGCAGCTACCGCAAGCGGAACACGCGTTCCTGCTGGCTCCCTGAATATAAATGGGAAGATGTCTATCATTTCTCAGATGAACAGATCAAGGAGTTTGACGAAATCATACACTCTACATATTCTGTGAAATATCATGCGTATGATTGAAGCTTGAAGCGAAAGTTTTATTCAGACATGGCCTGACTATTTTTGTGATATTCTATTCGTTTTCTGTAAGTATATCTCTCAATTTTTTCAGCTGGTTTTCCGTAATCATTTCACTGTAATGCATACCCTTATAAGTAGAATGCAATACCGGATATTTCCCCTTTGTCTGAAGAATATAATGTTCTCTTATCATCCACATCACAATCCCCTGAATTCTTTCCCTTGGCATCCCTTTCAATGCCGCAAATTCCGGCAGTTGATCCAGCTGATTTTTTAAAATTCTTTCTGAAGAGAACCCACGTAAAACATCCACCAGCATTGTCACGCCATAAAATCGAACACTGCTCACACTTTGAAGTGCCTTTAAAATCAAAAATACCACTTCATTCAATTCCCATTGTCCAAACATGACCGACTTCACATCTGCTTTTATGATCTCTATATAATCGTCACAGATTTCTGCACTGTCTTCCACCTTATCCATTTGCTTTTGAAATTTCCAGGATTGTGCCGTTGGAATGGAATTTTCCAATTTATGAAATTCCTCGTCTTCTATTTTCCACCCCATTTGTTTATAATAATATTTTTTTGTAATAAACCTGTTGCAGCCCTGCCCATTCTGCTGATAATTCGTACAGCCCAGAAAATATTCTTTTTCTCCTTTTCCATCTGATTTCACGATCAGATATCCATCCTGACACTTGTCACATTTCCGAATGGATAATTTCCCTCCCCGAATATCATTCGTCATAAAACCACAAACTTCCGGCTCATTCGTACAGATATAAAGTTTGAGTCCATAGGCTTTTTTATATTTTAACTGCATGGGATATCCACACATAGGACACAGCTTTCTCGCTGTCTGCCGTGGATCATCTTCATTC
>CAKPXD010000238.1 GCA_934201655.1 uncultured Streptococcus sp.
ACCTTGAGCAGTCATGGCAGCTGTGATGATAGCGTTGAATGGGTTAGCATGGTCAGCAGCAAGCAATTGAACTTCAAGCAAGTTGAAGATGTGGTGAACACCTGATACGACGATTAATTGGTGAACTCCACCGATTAAGAAACCACCAAGACCGAATGGCAAGTTAAGGAGTGCTTTTGTTCCAAGAAGGATGTAGTTTTCAACAACGTGGAAGACTGGTCCGATAATAAACAAACCAAGAATTGACATAACCAAAAGTGTTACGAATGGTGTCACCAATAGGTCAAGAACGTCTGGAACAACTTTACGAACAGCTTTTTCAAATTTAGCTCCGACAACCCCGATGATGAAGGCTGGAAGAACTGAACCTTGCAAACCTACAACTGGGATAAATCCGAAGAACTGCATTGCAGTTACTTCACCGCCAGAAGCAACAGCCCAGGCATTTGGAAGTGAACCAGATACAAGCATCATACCAAGAACGATACCAACGGCTGGATTACCACCGAATACACGGAAGGTTGACCAAACAACCAATCCTGGCAAGATGATAAAGGCTGTGTCAGTTAAGATTTGAGTGTAAGTTGTCACATCTTGTGGAAGTGTCATTCCGAGAGCAGTCAAGAGACCACGAACACCCATGAAGAGACCAGTCGCTACGATAACTGGAATGATTGGAACGAAGACGTCACCGAAGGTACGGATAGCACGTTGGAACCAATTTCCTTGTTTAGCAGCTTCTGCTTTCATATCTTCTTTAGAAGATGTTGGCAAACCAAGAGCTACAACTTCATCGTACATCTTGTTTACTGTACCCGTACCAAAGATGATTTGGTATTGACCTGAGTTAAAGAAAGCACCTTGAACTTTTTCCAAGTTCTCAATAGCGTTCTTATTGATTTTAGCTTCATCTTTTACCATCACACGGAGGCGAGTCGCACAGTGAGCTACACTATTAACGTTCTCACGTCCACCTAAGGCTTCGATGACTTTTTTTGCAATTTCTGTATTCGTCATTTGCAAAAATCTCCTTATAAAAAATTTTGTAAAATGTTTGAAAGCGATTTATTCGCCCTACGAGTATTATTCTATCACGTTTTAAAAATATGTCAAGCGTTTTGCAGAAAAAATTATTTGTTTTTTTGTTTTTTGACTGTTTTTGATATTTTTGAATAGTATTTCTTCGATAAATACCTATTATTAAAAGGTTTTTGCTAAAAAGTTTTCAAAAACTTTCGTATTTTCATCAATTTTCATAAAATTTAACTTCTATTTACTGTCAATCGTTTGACATTTTTTTCTTAATTTTATGATAAAAGACTTGCTTTTTTATAAGGAAACGTATACTATAAAGATAGTAGAATTTATGGAGGGAATATAAATGGAATGGACTACCGAGCGTCGTTATAGACGCTATGAAGATTGGACACAAGAAGAAAGAAAAGAAATCCAAGAAAAGATGGCACAATCCCCATGGCACGTCAGCTATCACATTGAGCCAAAAGAAGGACTCCTTAATGATCCAAATGGCTTTTCTTATTTTGATGGCAAATGGGTTGTTTTTTACCAAAATTTCCCCTTTGGTGCAGCTCACGGTTTGAAATCTTGGGTTCAGCTTGAAAGCGACGACTTGGTTCACTTTACTGAAACAGGTGTAAAAATATTACCTGATACTCCTCTGGATAGCCACGGTGCTTACTCTGGATCTGCTATGCAGTTTGGCGATCAACTGTTCTTATTTTATACAGGAAATGTTCGTGACGAAAATTGGGTACGCCACCCTTATCAGATTGGTGCTTTGATGGACAAAGACGGCAAGATTGAAAAAATTGACAAAATCTTGATTGATCAACCAGCTGATGCTACTGACC
>CAKPXD010000239.1 GCA_934201655.1 uncultured Streptococcus sp.
CTTTCATCTAAACCTTCGATTTGTTGCGAGAAATAAGCAATACGAACTGTTTCACCGATGATAACTTGTCCTTCAGTAGCTTCAAGTCTTCCTGCAATAAGGTTAAGAAGGGTTGACTTCCCAACACCATTGTCCCCAACGATTCCGATACGGTCTTTGGCTTGTACCAAAAGATTAAAATGTTTCAGAATCGGTTTATCGTCATAGGCAAAGGAAACATCCTTAAACTCGATAACTTTTTTACCGATACGGCTAGTTTCAAAATTCATGCTCAAGTCTGTCTCAAGGCTAGTATCTGAAACTTCCTTTTTCAAGTCATGGAATCGATTGATACGAGCTTGTTGCTTGGTCGCACGAGCTTGAGGTTGCCGTCTCATCCAAGCTAATTCTTGTTTATAAAGTTGTTCCTTTTTGTGAAGAAGAGCTGCGTCACGCTCATCCTGTTCAGCCTTGAGACGGACATAATCTTGGTAATTCCCCTGATACTCTGTTAATCCACCTCTATCCAATTCAAAAATTCGCGTAGATAGAGCATCTAGGAAATAACGATCGTGGGTGATGAAGAGGACGGTCTTCTTGGAATTCTTCAAGAAAAGTGTCAGCCACTCGATGGTCGCAATATCCAGATGGTTAGTTGGCTCATCAAGAAGCAAGAGATCATGATTTCCTAAAAGCACTTGCGCCAATTGAACCCGTCTACGAAGACCACCCGACAAAGCTCCAACAGGAGTTGATAATTCTTGAATGCCTAGTTTACTGAGAACAGTCTTGACCTGACTTTCGATTTCCCATGCTTGGAGGGAATCCATCTCCGCCATAACCCGTTCTAAACGAGCCTGCTTGTCCTCACTATAGTTAAGCATGAGCAGTTCATACTCACGTATTAACTGGATTTCCTTGAGGTCACTGGATAAAACAGTATCCAAGACAGTCTTACTATCATCAAAATCGGGATTTTGAGTCAGGTAGCCAATCTTGTAATCACTCTTTGCTGAAAAAGGGCTAATATCGCCATCAAAACCTGAAACACCTGAAAGCACATCTAGAAGGGTCGTTTTCCCAGTTCCGTTGACCCCAATAAGACCGATGCGATCCAAGTCATGGATGATAAAGGAAATATCCTTAAAGACTGTCTTGTCACCAACGGATTTACTCAGTTTTTCAACAATAAAATCACTCATTTTCTCTCCCTTAAGTATGCATGAATGGCTTCCACTTCATTATCTAGATTACCATCCACAATAGCATACTCAATTTCCTCTAAAACATCCCCTAATTCAGGACCTGGATGATAGCCATATTCCTTGATGAGAATGCCACCATTAATTTGCATCTCTTTCTTATCATGAATAGTCAAGCTCTCGTAGGTTTCTGTGATCGCTTGTGGGTTGACTTCCTTCCCTTGAGCTCTGCGAAGATTTTCAGCCTGTAGAAGCAAGTCCAAATCAAAACGGTAACAATCACGTTTACCTAGTTCCCCTTCTTCTCGGAGAGCCAAAATAGCAAGCAAATCCTGTACCTGCTTGGCAAATTGGCGTGAAGTCTTCCAATGTTTCAAAAATTGTTGAGCATCTTCCACTTCTAAAACCCATAAAAGTGCTGCCCAAGCTTGCTCAGAAGATTCAAAAGTAAAATCTTTTTCTAAATCAAACAAAGACTGGAGTTTCTCCTGACTGCCTACCATATCTGGAAGATAATCATAAGCTTGACTCTCAATCATAGATGATAAACCTACTCGCCAATAGGGAGCCAGTAAAAGTTTATCAAACTCGACAAAGGTTCGTTCCACAGAGATTTTATCTAAGAGTGGCGTTAAGGACTTCATCGCTTCAAACGTTTCTTGCTCGAGTTCAAAACCAAGACT
>CAKPXD010000240.1 GCA_934201655.1 uncultured Streptococcus sp.
TAGTCTTTATCTGTAGATAGATAGTGGATGACTGGAGTTCCTATTCCCTCTTGTTCAAACAAACTTGCAATTCTAGCTTCTCGCTCTAATCTTCCCTTTTGATCTATTTTCAAATAGTAACCTGAATCAAGATAGAGAACCCTTGCGCCTGAATGAGAAGAGCTGTCAGAAAGAGTTGCTCCCTCTATATAAGTTCGTAATTGCTCAGGAAAATCCAATGGGGAAAAATGAGATATCTTTGTATTCATGGTTTTATTGTAACATATTCTTAAACATTGAGAAACTACGTGGTATAATAGACTTATGAGTCTTAAAGTCAAACAAAAAATTCCATTAAAAATCAAGCGTATGGGGATTAACGGGGAAGGTATCGGATTTTTCCAGAAAACCCTTGTTTTTGTTCCAGGCGCCCTCAAGGGAGAAGATATCTATTGTCAGGTGACTTCCGTTAAGCGTAACTACGTTGAGGCCAAACTCCTTGAGGTCAATAAAAAATCTAAGTTTCGAGTGGTACCAGACTGCACCATTTATAATGAGTGTGGTGGCTGTCAAATCATGCATCTGCATTATGACAAGCAGCTGGAGTTTAAAACGGATCTTCTCCATCAAGCTCTGAAGAAATTTGCACCTGCAGGCTATGAAAACTATGAGATCAGACCAACCATTGGCATGCAAAAACCCAAGTATTATCGGGCTAAACTGCAATTCCAAACTCGAAAGTTTAAAGGCCAAGTTAAGGCAGGATTATATGCTCAAAATTCGCATTATTTGGTCGAGTTAAAAGACTGCCTAGTCCAAGACAAGGAAACGCAAGCTATTGCCAATCGAATGGCAGAACTCTTGACCTATCATCAAATTCCGATTACAGATGAACGGAAAATTCTGGGTGTTCGGACCATCATGGTTCGTCGAGCACGGAAAACTGGGCAAGTTCAGATTATCATTGTGACCAATCGTCAATTAAATCTGACTCAATTTGTGAAAGATTTAGTCAAGGATTATCCTGAAGTAGTGACTGTCGCAGTCAATACCAATACTGCTAAAACTAGTGAGATTTATGGAGACAAGACCGAGATTATTTGGGGACAGGATAGTATTCGTGAGGGTGTATTAGACTATGAATTTTCTCTTTCACCTCGAGCTTTTTACCAGCTCAATCCTGAACAGACTGAAATCCTCTATAGTGAAGCCGTTAAGGCCTTGGACGTAAATGAGAATGACCATCTGATTGATGCCTATTGTGGTGTTGGAACCATTGGTTTTGCCTTTGCCAAAAAAGTTAAAAGTCTGAGAGGGATGGATATTATTCCAGAAGCTATTGAGGATGCCAAAGAAAATGCCAAGCGCATGGGTTATACCAATACTCACTATGAGGCTGGAACTGCAGAAGAAATCATCCCTCGTTGGTACAAGGAAGGCTATCGTGCGGATGCATTGATTGTAGACCCGCCTCGTACCGGTTTAGATGATAAGCTCTTGGATACCATCGTCAAATATGCTCCTGAAAAGATGGTCTACATTTCCTGCAATGTATCTACCCTGGCGCGTGATTTAGTCCGCTTGGTTGAAGTCTATGACCTGCATTATATCCAGTCGGTTGATATGTTCCCGCACACGGCTAGGACAGAAGCAGTGGTCAAATTAACCAGGAAAAAGCCAGACTCTAAATAGAATTGACGACTGGAAAGAATTTGAAAAGAAGACTTCTAGTTACAGAGTAAGATTTGCAAGCTCCCTCTATTTATGATAAAATAAGTAGAAAATAAAATGAAAAAAGAGGTATGTGAAATGTCACGTAAACCATTTATCGCTGGTAACTGGAAAATGAACAAAAA
>CAKPXD010000241.1 GCA_934201655.1 uncultured Streptococcus sp.
AACTGGACGATGATGTGCTGAATATCCCGCTGTTCATGGCAGATCAGGCGGATCGATTGATTGGGTTGGCATTGGAAAAGATGGAGCACTGATGCATATAGCTAAACTATATTAGCCTAAATTTAAAAAGCATTGAGGTGGATGAAATGAATCAATATAACGAAATTTCTACACTTCAATAAATGGGAAGCAAGACACGTATCATTTTTCATATATGCGAACCCATAATCAAAACCAAATCTATTAAGGCCGTTGTTGATCTGTTTGCAGGTACAGGATCTGTAGGCTATGCACTTAAAGCCCTCAAGAATATCATCAGCAATGATCTTGAAACTTTTTTCTCAAGGATGTTCGATCTATGCGGACTCCTGTAATGAATTATAGTATTGCTGTCTCTTAACCATAGGAGGTACTCCTCCATTAGCGGAACATATCCTCCAGTTGTTCTAATAGCTGATGAAATATCTCCAGATGAGAGTTTTTAGCTGTTTCGCCGTTATTGATACAGTATCATAACGATCATAAAGTAATTCTTCTTCTCTAATCTGGCCCACATGCTTTCGCAGCGGGCATTATCGTGGCATCTGCCGCCAACACTGTTCATGCTTTGACGAATGCCATATTTATGTATTGCCTTACGGTATAATTCACTTGTGTACTGTGTGCCCCTGTCGCTGTGGAGGATTGCTCCCCGAAGCATAGGATATGCTTTATATGCATTATCTAAGGTTTGTTCACAAAGAGGGGCTTTCATATTTGTATCCATGGAAAGGCTGCATATTGCGAAGCTAAACGGTCGTATTCCGTTTCTAAACAGCCGAATTCCTACCAGTCTATGTAATCCAATCCTTATAATGATAGTAGCCGTCCCAGTGATGGTGAATAAATCATTTTAAGGAGGATAGAACTGTAAGTCTCTAACTTCCGTCATAAAAAACTCTTTTACATATTTATAAAAATCGCAAATTAAAAGCAAATAATATGATAAAATAAACAAGTACCAGCTATGAAGGCATAGAAATAACAGAAGATATTTCCTGTGAGGAGGGATGATTAAGCATGGTAGACTTTAAATTTCGATACAAGATAACATATATAGACGGACAAACCTATGACAGAAAGCACATTTTGAATGTTCAGGTCACAGAGGAAGAATACGAATCAATCATACGGGGAGTTTTGCAGGGAATAGAGATAAAGGATAATCCGAAAATACCAGATGTGATTTCTAGGATGACGGAGACTGTGGAGTATGTAGATCGCTGGACAAGTATCAATGGCGCCAGCCGTACTGCTCCACTGAAAAATCCAAGAAAAATTACAAGCCTTGAATTTTTCCTGCCAGATGATGTATACCAGCGGGTTCGCAGAATGAAAATGCCGCTGGAACTGGTCAATTTTGAAAAAGAAAAAATGGTACTTTATCGCAGTGATGGATCATCTGTCACTATCAGCAGCTATTTTGGAGAGGTGACCATACAGGATTCCAGAGAAAAGAACACCAGCCACTTGATGTCGACGGATTATTTTATTGAGCAGATATTAGGATAGATATAGTTATTTCTTCATAACACATATCTCCCATTTTTGTTCAAAGTACAGGTGTATTGCCGTACATGGTGTTTTATGCCATATGGAACAGAAGTTTGTTGTAAAAAATGCGGTTGAATTTTACAACGGATGGGGACATACTAGCTATGCAGGACTTTGAAAAGACACAGGCAACCCTCCGGTTGATGAATGAACTTACGAAAGGCCGAAAATCTGGCGAAGAGAAAGGCTGGCTGACATTGGAAGCCGTGGAGAAGAACCTCGGGATTGTCAATGA
>CAKPXD010000242.1 GCA_934201655.1 uncultured Streptococcus sp.
GTTTTGACCTGACCGGCCTTCGCTGCTATAGAAATCTGAAACAGGCAAAGCGCTTGGAGAGAAGCTTGGGTACACTTGGCGGAGGAAACCATTTTATCGAAATTGATGCTGCTTCGGATGGCACAAAGTACCTGGTAATCCATTCCGGCAGCCGTAACCTAGGCAAGCAGGTAGCGGAGCACTATCAATCCTTAGCGGTGGACTTGAATGCCGGTAAAGCAGATTACTTTGAGCGCCAGGATGAGTTGATCCGTACATATAAGGAGCAGGGCCGCAGAGCTGAGATTCAGGCTGCACTGAAGGCGATGGAGAAGGAATGGTCGGCCAAAGAGCCGACAATCCCCGCAGACCTTTGCTATCTGTACGGAACCTATTTAGTGGACTATCTCCACGATGTGGAAGTCTGCCAGCAATTTGCAAGGCGCAGCCGCGAAAGAATGGCGGAGATCATTTTGGAAAAGACCGGAATGACCGCGTGTTCTTCTTTCCACACGATTCACAACTATATTGATACGAAGGAAATGATTCTTCGAAAGGGTGCTATTGCAGCTCATGATGGAGAGCTTGTCCTGATTCCAATCAATATGCGGGACGGCAGTGTGTTGGCTCGCGGCAAAGGGAATCCAGAATGGAATTATTCCGCCCCGCACGGAGCCGGTCGCCTGATGTCTCGTACAAAGGCAAAAGAAACGCTGGATTTAGAGGCATATAAGAAGGCGATGGAAGGTATCTACACGACATCGGTCAATGCGTCCACCATTGATGAAGCACCCATGGCCTACAAGTCGCTTGACGACATTATCGGTGTCATCAGAGATTCTGTCGATGTGATTGAGATACTAAAACCTGTTTACAATTTTAAGGCGGCTGAGTGATAAAGTGTTCCCGCGCCGTCTGATTGGAGGAATTGAAATGTTGAATCATTTGAAAAATGAGGCGAATATTGCCTACACAGAAAATGGCGCAGTTACCAACGCAAGCACAATGTCTGACTGTCTGGATCTGTTCGCAACAATTGGTGCACTCCGTGCTGCCGACGATCAGGAAATCATCAGACGCTTTGTCCGCGCATATGCGGAGAATGCGGATATTGCCATGAAGATTTTGTTCTTCGGGCGCGATGTTCGCGGAGGCCTTGGTGAGCGCCGGGTGTTCCGCGTTATCATCCATTGGCTGGCCGAGAACAAAGCAGCGTCCTTGCGCAAGAACATTGCCCTTATCTCTGAGTTTGGACGCTACGACGATCTGGTGTCTTTGCTCGGCACGGCCTGTGAAAAGGATGCCTTGCGCACGATTCGCAGGCAACTGGAGGCCGACCTTGCGTCTGACGCAGAGGTGTCCCTGCTGGCGAAATGGCTTCCGTCCGTAAATGCGTCCAACGGAGAGACCGTTTGCAACGCAAAGCGTATCGCACGCTACCTTGGAATGTCCGATGAGGAATATCGCAAAACCCTTGTAGCGCTGAGAAAGAAAATCCGTATCATAGAGAATCATCTCCGCGAGAAGGATTACTCATTCGACTACGCTAAGCAGCCCTCCAAGGCCATGTTTAAATACCGGAAAGCATTCCTACGAAATGATGGCGAACGCTATCATGCGTTCCTGGAAGCTGTAAGAAGCGGTGAGAAGCAGCTGCACGCAGATAACCTTGCTCCTTATGAGATCGTCAGATCTGCGTTGAACGCAAATCGATGGGGTTTTGATGCCTGCTTGACTGCCGGAGAGAAAGCGGCACTCAATGCGTCATGGGAGTCACTTCCCGACTTCTGCAACAGCAGAAATGCGCTGGCAGTGGTGGATACCTCTGGATCCATGTACTGC
>CAKPXD010000243.1 GCA_934201655.1 uncultured Streptococcus sp.
GTCCACATACTCAACATAACGGATAATATTGTCAGTATCGAGAACAAATACGGCTCGAGCGAGCAGATGCCACTCATTGATTAAGAGGGCGTAATCTCGTCCAAAGGAGTGGTCGAAGTAGTCTGAAAGCATGATGGCGTTCTCAATTCCTTCAGCCCCACACCAGCGTTTTTGAGCAAAGGGGAGGTCCATAGATACCGTTAGGACAACAGTGTTGTCTAAGCTAGCCAATTCTTGGTTAAATCGACGAGTCTGTAGCGAGCAGATATCTGTATCGATAGAAGGAATGACACTCAATATTTTTTTCTTGCCTTCAAAGTCAGCCAGTGTTTTTTTAGAGAGGTCAGTCGTTGTGAGAGAGAAATCAAGTGCCTTGTCTCCTACTTGTAGTTGTTTTCCCGTAAAAGTCACAGGGTTTCCAAGGAATGTAGTCATAAGCTACTCCAATCTTTTTTCTTTCATTTTACCTTTAATGGTCAGAATTTACCAATAATTTGACCGTAAAAAAACGCCAATTCATGGTGACTGACGTTTTTTAATGGATTATTTTGACAAACCTTCAGCAATCTTGTCAAGGTTGTATTTCATCATGTTGTAGTAGCTGTCACCTTCTTTACCTTCTTCAGCAATTGAGTCAGTAAAGATTTGTGCGTAAATTGGAATATTTGTGTCTTGTGAAACAGTCTTCATTGGACGGTCATCGACACTTGATTCAACAAAGAGTGATGGAACTTTTGTTTGGCGAAGTTTTTCAACCAAAGTCTTGATTTGGTCAGGTGTTCCTTCTTCTTCAGTATTGATTTCCCAGATGTAGGCACTTGGGACACCGTAAGCTTTTGAGAAGTATTTGAAGCATCCCTCGCTGGTTACGATGAGTTTCTTGTCCGCATCAATAGCGTTAAATTTCTCTTTAGCTTCCTTGTCAAGCTTGTCTAGTTTTTCAGTGTATTCTTTGAGATTTTTTTCGTAGAATTCCTTGTTGTTAGGGTCTTTAGCGATGAGTTGCTTAGCAATGTTTTGCGCATAAATAATCCCGTTTTCTAGGTTGAGCCAAGCATGTGGGTCTTCTTTCCCTTTTTCATTTTGGCCTTCTAAGTAGATGATATCAACGCCTTCACTGACAGCAAAGTAGTCCTTGTTTTCAGTTTTCTTGGCATTCTCAACTAATTTTGTAAACCAGGCATTTCCACCTGTTTCAAGGTTGATGCCGTTGTAAAAGATTAAGTCGGCCTGCGATGTTTTTTTGACGTCTTCAGGAAGAGGCTCGTACTCGTGTGGATCTTGTCCAACAGGAACGATACTATGAAGATCAATCTTATCTCCTGCGATATTTTTAGTAATATCAGCGATAATTGAGTTTGTTGCTACGACCTTTAATTTTTGGCCAGAAGCTGCATCTTTTTTTCCAGTAGAACATGCTACAAGAGCAATTACGGAAAGAAAGAGAACCAGCAATGCACCTATTTTTTTCATTAGATTCCTCCAGAGGGGCTTCCCTCGTTATTGTTTGATTTTTTTATTTTTCAGCTTCAGATAGCGTTGTTTTGGTGCGATAAAGAAACTGATAAGAAAGAAACTGGCAGATGTCAGCACGATACTTGACCCTGCAGCCAGGTTAAAGCTATAGCCGATAAAAAGTCCCAATACAGAAGCTAGAGCTCCCAAGCCTGATGAAAGAAAAATCATGGTCTTTAGACTATTGGCGTAAAGATAAGCTGTCGCGGCTGGAGTAATCAGCATGGCTACGATAAGGATGGTTCCGACACTTTGCATAGCAGTCACTGACACCAAAGTCAAGTGTATCATGA
>CAKPXD010000244.1 GCA_934201655.1 uncultured Streptococcus sp.
TCATATATTGATTGCATAGCGTCCCCAAAGAAACCAATAATGTTTTTCTTTTTTCGTTGTTGAATAAACTCTAACAAGATCTCAATTACCAGAGGAGATGTATCTTGATACTCATCAACAAATATGAACTGAAACTTATCGATTACTAAATCACAAAGACGAGGATATTTTTTAAACATCCCATTGGCTAACACTAAAACTTCGTCGTGAGAAATTTCGCCTCTATCAATTCTGAGGTATTCCTTATATTGGATTCCATTCTCAAATGTGTTCTGATAGGGGGAATCTGAGTTTGGATTCTTAATTGAGCTTTCAGGGTTGTTGATCAATTCAAGCAATGTGATTTTAGCTTCTTTTTGAAACTGTACAATCATATCCCATAAAAAATCATGAATGGTTGATACTCTGAGATTTTTTATGTTTGCTCTATTCTTTATCTCTATTGCAGCAGCATTTGTATATGTGATGCATGCAATTTGTGCATTTGGATATAGTTCAGAGATATGCTGTAATATTTGAACTAAAGAGTATGTCTTTCCGCTACCTGCGCCTCCACTTAACAGAAAATCATGTCCTTGTTTGATATGTTCAAGGATTTCATATAGTTCGTCATTTTCTTGAACTAATTTTTCCGCAACCATAATAGTCCCTCCTCGATGTAAGGCGGTATCTTCCAATTAGAAAAAGTACTTGTTTTACTTGACTCACTGTTGAGTAGAATATCAAGGGCAAAAGAAGATTTACTCTTGACACAAGTATTTGCAAGTTTAAAGGCATCGCTTACATATTTTCCAGCAGTATCCTTTTCGTCTATTATTTCTTTGGATTGTAAGCTTGCACATGTGTCCTTATGTGCAGAAATAAAATCACGATTAATATGAATAAATGCATCTTCAAAGCTACGTGGATAGTAAGTGCCTGATTCTTGGGTTTGGAACACTACCATTAATTCTCCGTTTGAATCTGCTTCCCAAGTACCGGAGTTGTTTTTTAATACTTTCTGATCAGTAGATAAATTTGTGAAAAAATCAAGCTGACTACCTCCACTATATTGACTTAACGGCGATTTATAGTAGTGAAGCAAGGCACTGTTTGTCGTTCGATTACCGCCTTCAACAGTATGTGCCTTAGTAACTGGGCGAGAAGTCCCATTTTTATCTGTAATGCGTTCTTCTTTACCGGCGTCGATATCGGTAATAATCAGTGTTTTAGCATCAATGAATTTTAGGAACTGATCAAAAATCTGAGAATACGCTCCACTTGCAATTAAAGAGATATTCTGTGAAAGCATCGGTAAATCACCCTTAAGTGGGATTTCTTCGTCTATCTTTTTGAGCATTGCTGGGAGCAAGATACTTTCAGTTTCGCCTTCGAAAAGAATGACTTTATCCGCAAAGAAAATCTCCGCATAATTTAAAGTAAGGTATTGTTTCAAAAATTTAAAATGATTATTCTTAGGATCTTTCTCGTCCTTGTATTTTATTTTTAATTCTTTTAAATTTTTAGAGAGGACAGATGAATTGGATGTTCTTTTGAAATATTTAATATCATCAAAATCACATTCTGACACGATATGGGACGAATGCGTGGTGATAATTGTCTGCAATTCAATCAATCTGTTACCTTTTTCATCTGAAATTCCTTCGGAGAGAAGATTCTTGATGTTTTTGATAAAAACATACTGTAGCTGTGGATGAGTATGTGCTTCAGGTTCCTCAATAAAAAGTAGATTAATATCTGCTGGACGTCTTGTTTCATCATCCT
>CAKPXD010000245.1 GCA_934201655.1 uncultured Streptococcus sp.
ATAATTGCCTGAATTAATCCATTTGGCCATGTCAAACAGGACAGTCACACCGTTTGCTGTATTAAAGTCATCATCCATAGCCGCCTGGAAAGCATCAAGATAAGTTTGCAACTCGGCTTGGCTTACCTCTTCTGTTAGTGGTAGACTGTGCGTATTTTTCAAATACTTGAGATTGACTTCAGCATCATGGATAGCTTTCTCGGTAAAGTTAATTGGTTTACGATACTGTTGTGTCGCTAGAAAGAAGCGAAGCACTTGCCCATCAACCGTCTTAAGCATATCATGAACAGTCACAAAGTTACCCAAGGATTTTGACATTTTTTCATTATCCACATTGACAAAACCATTGTGCATCCAATAATTAGCGAAGGTCTTACCAGTTTTGGCTTCTGATTGTGCGATTTCATTAGTATGGTGTGGGAACTCAAGGTCTGCACCTCCACCATGGATGTCGATGGTATCCCCAAGGATTTCAGTCGCCATAACAGAACATTCGATGTGCCAGCCTGGACGTCCAGGTCCCCAGGGACTTTCCCAAGAAATCTCTCCTTCTTTGGCAGCTTTCCAAAGGGCAAAATCCAGAGGATTTTCCTTACGATCTGTCTCAGCATCCGTACGTCCGCTAGCACCAATTTCAAGATCTTCCAAGGTCTTGTTAGCCAATTTAGCATAGTTGTTTGACTTAACTACTCGAAAGTATACATCACCTTCAGCAACATAAGCAAAACCGTTATCAATCAAGGTTGACACAAATGCAATGATTTCATCCATATAGTTAATAACACGAGGATTTTGTGTCGCTGGTTTGATGCCAAGTTGTGCGGTATCTTCCATAAAGGCCGCGATAAACTTGTCTGATAACTCTTTGGTAGAAACACCAGCTTCATTGGCTGCCTTAATAATCTTATCATCTACATCTGTAAAGTTAGAAATGTAGTTAACAGTGTAACCTCGATACTCAAAATAACGACGAATGGTATCAAAAGCTACTGTTGAACGGGCATTTCCAATATGAATATAATTGTAAACTGTTGGTCCGCAGACATACATATTGACAATATTTTCTGTCAACGGTACAAAATCACGAAGAGAACGCGTCATCGTATCATAAATTTTTATCACTAGAGATTCCTTTCAATTAACTGGAAACTATTTTTTATCCCTGAAATGGTTTAAGTATAAACACAAGAGTATAACGAGAATGATAATCCCCATGGCCGCAAATAGCTGACCTTGAGTCAAAAGAGACATAGCTGAAAGGAAACTCCCAACTATATAAAAGACCAAAAAAGGGTTACTTTTGAACTATTTTTTCATAAGTCAAGTCTCACTTGTGACGTTGCTTAAAAACAAGACCAGCCCACAAAAGAGAAAGACAAAACCATAAAGCTGCCATGCTATAATCAGTGCGATGTAAAACAATGTCAACTAGAACGAGCGGACCTAAGACGGTCAGTCGAGTCACCTTTGAACTAAAGAGTTTCATCTTTTTCTTTCCTTATAGACGTGATGAGTGAAAGCTAGCTGCTTTTAGAAGATCTTCTAGCTTTTCGCTATAGTATTCACGACCTTCCTCAATGTCATGAATCACTTCTTCATCCTTTTTACCGTGAACACGAACGACCTTAGCAGGGACACCAACTACCGTAACATCTTCTGGGACATCCGCAACAACCACAGCTGCTGCACCTACCTTAGCATTTTTCCCAATCTCAATAGGACCAATAACCTGAGCATGGGCTGAAACCAATGCAC
>CAKPXD010000246.1 GCA_934201655.1 uncultured Streptococcus sp.
TTACCAGCACAATGTCGATGCCATCCAGGCTTCCTTTGCTAGTGAGGAGGAAAAACAAGAACTCCTTAGCAAACTAAAAAAAGCCTACGCGGACTATCTATAAACGGATTAGCTTACATTTGATTAAGCAATCGTTTTAGATTGAAGACAGTAACTTATTAGAAACTTTCCTTAGGTGAGTACGGACGTCTGCGAACTTCTCCGAAGTTCCAAGACTTAGTTTTGAACCTAAAGTTTCAAAACTCCCGGGTACTTGAAACAATAGTGTTTCAAGTACCTTTCTCACAGCGGAAAGTTCCAATACATCCTAATATTGCTCTAAAATCCTCATATATCTTCGCGAAATTATGTAGGTTATTTCATTCAAAAGAAGTTTGTCTATATTCAAAAACTAGCGCTTTTATAAAGTGCTAGCTTTTTTTCTATTTTGAAACTGATTCATACAAGGCTACATCTCTAGGAGTTAACAATCCAGTATAAAAACCGTCTATATTATCTTTAGCTAACTTCGTTAAATCATCATATGTATGAATGGTATGAACATAGACACGTTTCCCAAGTTTATGAACAGTCCCAATAAATTCAGGAGTTAATCTCGAATCTCCAATAGGTACTGTAACTGCCTCAATTTCCTTGTGTTTAGAAATGAATTCTAGAACCTCTTCTGCATTATCTGGTGAGGCATATAAGGTATAGATGACATGGCGGAAAGGATAAATAGCTTCAATTTCTCCGAACATCTCTTGGTTATAGACTTGTGGAATCACACGATCCAAGAGTTCTTTGTCTCGCTTTTTCGCTTCTGAAACAATTTCTTGGAACTGTGTGATCATATCTTCTTTAGGAATTTCCATCGATTTGGTATCAGTGATTAATACCATATCCGAGTTGATCACCATCTGATCTAAAACATCCCCGATCAACATAGTCGTAAAGCGACTTGGTGTCTCTGGAGAACCATAGGCTTGGAAGTTTTTCCATTCATCAGAAGAGAGTGCAACATTATCTTTGTTTCCAAACTGATGCCAATCGTGAACCGCAGCTAATTTTTTATCACTCGTCAGATAAAAATCCATTTCAAATAGACGATGACCTAAACTATAATTCTGTTGCAAAGCCTCCAAGGAATTAGTATAAAAGGTATTGTATTCTTTTTCTCGAATCGTCCCACCTGCGTGAGCAATCAACCTAGGAGAATCCTTTAGCCAATCCTTCTTTTTAGCTTTTGTGTAATGAACAAAGCCAAATTTATTCGATAATTGACCATTTGTTAGCGTTTCAAGTGTTTCCTTATTTACAAAATCTTTCGATAAGAAAGTTGTCTCTTTGTCTACTTTAAAACGATAGTGATTCTTATCAAATTCTTTTGTCTTCTTATTCCACTTGATCCGGATCGTCACATCAGCTTCTTTCTTTGTATAGCCATCTTTTGTTTTTGTATACCCCGCCTGTACTAGGCTATCTTCAACTGGGTACAGCCCTGATGACAAAATACTTGTACGCACAAAATAACAGCTGATGACACTAAATAATAAAATTAAGCCAACTACGAGTATCGTTGGATAAAGCCACCTAAATCTTTTTCTTTTTTTATCTCCTCGTTTCATCCTCTAAATCGTCTCCTTTTAATCCTTCCACAAATCCATGGCCTTCAAGAAATCGTCTGAAACCGTTACATTGCGTGGGTTGGCTTGCTCGCGTTCTTGTAGTTTCGCCTCTACTTGGGCCAGGCTGTTGATGCCTTCACTGC
>CAKPXD010000247.1 GCA_934201655.1 uncultured Streptococcus sp.
GAAAAGAATCTCACTTTATCGTCATCATTCCAGCATATCATCCCTACTTCATCTGCTGTTTTCTGTGCATCTATACAATAGGCAGACATACAGGAATGGTGCTTATATGGACCGGCCGTCATGAGCAGCAAATCTGTTTTCCCGGATTCCTTCATCTTTTCTGCCAGCTGTTCTGTCATTTTGTTCTGCTGCAGCTTTCCTTTTTTACTGTCTTCCCCAGCCTGATGAACCGTCTGCAGCACCAGTACTTTTTCATAGCTGCGTGCCTGTCTGTCCATTTCTTCCACCGTACCGCTCTTTGGAGGGCAGGCTGGATTTACATTATAACACCCGCATAAATTTTCTTCACAATATTTTCTGTATTCCGGTGTGAAAACCAGCTTTTCAGTATCCATTTCTGCGGCTGCAGAAAATCCGATAAGTTTTGCTTCTTCTATGTAGTCCATTTTCTTCCTTTCATTGCAAGCTTTACGCCTCCAAAAATAGCTGCATCATTTCCAAGCTCTCCATTCCTGTCAAACGCTTAGTATCCTGCACCATTATCTGTATTTTTCATGATTTTTACCAGACGGCTTGTTCCAAGTCTGTCTGCTCCCAGGCTCATGAATTTCTCAGCATCCTCAAATGAGCTGATTCCACCTGCCGCTTTTACCTTCACACCTTCTCCTACATGATCATGCATCAGTTTTACATCTTCGAATGTTGCTCCGGCTGTAGAGAATCCTGTAGAAGTCTTAATGAATTCTGCACCTGCTTTTGTTACGATTTCACACATTTTGATCTTCTCTTCTTCTGTCAGAAGGCAAGTCTCAATGATGACTTTTAATATCTTTCCATCGCATGCTTCGTGGATCTGACGGATCTCTTCTTCTACTTCATCATATCTTTTGTCTTTTAAGAATCCAATATTGATCACCATGTCGATCTCAGATGCTCCGTTAGCGATCGCATCTTTTGTCTCAAATACTTTGGTTGCTGTTGTGCTGTATCCGTTCGGGAATCCGATAACTGTACAGATTGGAAGTTTTCCTTCTACATATTCTGCTGCCTGTTTTACGTATGCTGCAGGAATACATGCAGAAGCGGTCTCATATTTGATTCCATCATCAAGAATCGTTTTGATATCCTTCCATGTAGCTGTCTGTGTTAATAATGTGTGGTCAACAATTTTTAAAACTTCACTTGTGTTCATATTCTCTTCCCTTTCTTTTTCATAAATTGGTTGTGATAGGTTTACTAATTTGCAAGTTTCTAATTCAGCTTGTCCAGAATCGAATGTCCGATCGTTCCTTCCGGCATCTTAACGCCAAAGTTGTCTGCGATCGTTGCTCCGATAATGGCAAATGTATCTGCTTCCTCAAGTTCTCCCGCTTCTTTCATAGATGGAGAGTATGCAAGGAATGGTACCTTTTCTCTTGTATGATCGGTTCCGATATGTGTCGGATCATTTCCATGATCGGCGGTAATGATCAGAAGGTCATCTTCTTTCAGTTTACTCAATAATTCGCCTAGCTTGACATCAAATTTCTCAAGTTCCTGTGCATATCCTTTGACATCTCTTCTATGTCCCCACAGTGCATCGAAATCTACCAGGTTGACAAAGCAGAATCCTTCGAAGTCTCTCTTTGCAATCTCGATTGTCTGCTCCATTCCATGTACGGAACTCTTGGATTTATTTGACTCTGTGATTCCTTCCCCGTCAAAGATATCGAATATTTTACCAACGGAAATGACATCCAGACC
>CAKPXD010000248.1 GCA_934201655.1 uncultured Streptococcus sp.
CCTTATAACTAATGATGTTATTGTTTACTGAAATCGTAGTCTTTAACAATTTCGATACTATCGATAGTGATAGCAGTAGTTGGTTTGTCTTTTTCGTCTTTTTCAGCCTTGGCGATTTTATCTACTACGTCCATCCCATCGATCACTTGTCCAAAGACGGGGTGTTTCCCATCAAGAGTTGGATTTCCACCTTCTTTGTAGGCTTCGATAATTTTCTTAGGATAGCTACTTGTAGGAAGTTTAGCAGAATAATCTGTTGTACTTTGGTTGATAAAGAATTGGCTACCATTTGAATTTGGTTGACCAGTATTAGCCATTGATAAAGAACCACGGATATTATAGAGGTATGGAGAAATTTCGTTTTTGAAACCTGTTCCCTTGTCCTTGGTTTTATCCTTATCATGCCAGATAGATTCACCACCTGTTCCATCTCCCTTAGGATCTCCAGTTTGTACCATAAAGCCGTCAATTACACGGTGGAAAGTCACACCATTGTAGTAACCTTCTTTAGCATGAGTAAGGAAGTTTTCAACTGCAAGAGGGGCTAGCTTTGGAAAGAGTTTGATACGAATATCACCTTGACTTGTGTGAAGGATAGCTTCAGCCTCATCTTCAGCTACTTCCTTAGAAAGTTGAGGGAAGTTAGCATTTTCGTTTGTTAAGGCGTCTTTCAAATTTTTTTCTGCTTGGGCAGCAGCTTTCGAACTCTCTTCAGCAGCAATTTTAGAATCCACGTAATCATCACCACGAAGTGCACGTTGGATGCTTGTGCATCCACCAAGAGCAAAAGTTGAAATGAGTAGTAGTGTAGCTAATTTTTTCATATTAGTCCTTTCAAAAATCATTTTTACTATTGTACCGTAAAAGAAAGGGGATTTCAAATGTAAGTGGTTGGTGTACATATAAGCCACTGGAAAAATGATGGTACGAAATTTCTACAGTCAAAAAAATCAACCAGCTTTGGTTGATTAAAGATTCTTTTTAGGATGGCGGTCAATGATTGCTTAATGGTCTTTGAGAGCTTGCTCACCTTTTGGAGTTAGTTTATAGCCACGAATCGAAAAGCAGTTAGCTAATTCTTCTTCTGAAAAATGATCATGAAGTGCTTGATTCAATTCGGTGGCCTTCATCTTGGAGAGTCCAGTAACACCCTTCTTTTTAAGGATACTCTTTTTCATAGTAGCATTTAGATGGTAAAGCGAGTAAAAGGCGGTTTCGATAATAGCATATCCTTTTTCAACAAGCGTATCTAAATGTTTTGGGATATCAATGCCATAAGAATTACTATATTTTAAAAGAGCACATTTTCAAAGGATTTTTTCTTTTGACTTCAATTCCTAATTAATCAATGAACTTAATGCTAGGTCTCGAAAAGAATTATGCTTCCTCTTTCTGTCTGAGTTCAAAGAGATCTTCTACTTTCAAATCAAAAGCTTGAGCAATTTTAAGAGCCATTTCCAGCGAAGGATTGTAACGGTTATTTTCCAAGTGCAGAATTGTCTCGCGTCGCATGCCGATGAGGTCGGCTAACTCCTGCTGGGTCATGCCTGTGGACTCACGAATTGATTTGAGATTAGTAATAATCTTGCTTTCTTTGGCCATGCTTATCCTCTCCGTTCCAAGATAAAATAGACAACCGCAAAGATGAAAATCAAGGCAGCTATGCTAATAAATATCTGACCCATGTAAAGAGTGAGAGACCCCATATACCCAATGATAACTGCTAGAATCATC
>CAKPXD010000249.1 GCA_934201655.1 uncultured Streptococcus sp.
CGAAGGTGAGCATAAAAGGCTGCGAAAAGACCGACAGGTCCACCTCCTACAATGGTAATATCATATAATTCAGACATGGTTTCTCCTTATTTCATTTTTATCATTTTATTCTATCATATTTTCTACCAATTTAAAATGAGGTAGGGGGGAGAAAATTTCCATTAAAAATGGTATAATGAAGAGAAGCTTTTTTGGAGAGGGGACACAGGATGAATTTTCAGCAATTATCTAATCTTCAATACTGGTCTAGTTTGTTTTCCAGTCCTTGGAGTATTGCGATAAATGTGATTGATATTCTAATCGTTGCTTATATCTTATACCAATTTACAAAATCAATTGCAGGAACCAAGATTATGATTCTGGTTCGAGGCGTTTTAGTTTTTATCTTAGCTCAGATTGCGGCTAATTTTTTGGGCTTGACGACTATTTCCTGGTTGATTAACCAATTGATTACCTATGGAGTTATCGCAGCGGTTGTTATCTTTTCTCCAGAAATTCGGACAGGTTTGGAACGATTAGGTCGAGCTACGGACTTCTTTTCAAATACTCCTATAAGTTCAGAAGAGCAGATGGTACAGGCTTTTGTAAAATCGGTTGAGTATATGAGCCCGCGAAAGATTGGAGCTTTGGTAGCTGTTCAACGTGTGAGAACCTTGCAAGAGTACATCGTTACAGGAATTCCTTTGGATGCTAAGATTTCTGCTGAGTTATTAATTAACATCTTTATCCCTAATACGCCTCTCCATGACGGTGCAGTCATTATCAGTGGAGATCGGATTGCAGTAACTTCTGCCTATTTACCACTGACTGAAAACACAGGTATTTCCAAAGAGTTCGGAACTCGTCACCGTGCAGCCATTGGTTTATCAGAAGTTTCAGATGCACTTACTTTTGTTGTATCTGAAGAAACTGGAGGTATATCCATCACCTATAATGGTGTCTTCAAACATGATCTAAGTTTGGAAGAATTCGAGGAAGAACTACGTCGTATTCTGATACCTAAGGATGAACAAGAACTAAGCTTAAAAGAACGTCTATTAGGAGGTTGGAATAATGAAAAGAAATAGTCTTTATATCATCTCCTCACTCCTCTTTGCATGTGTCCTGTTTATCTATGCAACTTCAATCAATTATCAAAACAATACCAATGCAAGGCAAACTAAAACTGAAACCTATACCAATACAGTAGTCAATGTACCGATTGATATTCAGTATGATAGTGAGCAGTATTTTATCAGTGGTTTCAGCTCAGAAGTAACGGTATTTTTGACGGGTTCGAATCGAGTCACCTTGGCTAGTGAGATGCAGGAAAGCACTCGTAAATTTAAAGTGACTGCTGATTTGACCCAGGCTACAGAAGGAACGATTGAAGTTCCCTTGACCATTGAAAATCTTCCAAGTGGTTTGACAGCTGTAGCAACACCACAAAAGATCACAGTCAAGGTTGGTAAGAAAGTTACTCGAGATAATGTACCTGTTGTACCTCAAATTGATTCTAGTCAAATTGATGAGAAGATTATAATCGAACGTGTGACTGTTTCTGATGAAAAGGTTTCAGTAACTAGTGATGCGGATACACTATCTAAGATTGATCGGATTGTTGCAGTTTTACCAACGAGTGAACAGATTACAGGGAACTATTCTGGATCAGTTCCTTTGCAAGCTGTTGATAAAAATGGGGCTGTCTTACCA
>CAKPXD010000250.1 GCA_934201655.1 uncultured Streptococcus sp.
GCTCAAGATTTTCAGCGTTATTCTGCGGTGGATAACCGCGATGATCACGTCACTGACGCGGAATACGATAGCAAGATGTTCTTGACCCGTTACGGTAAAGAGCCGAGGCCCGCCGAGAAGGGCTGCATGTTGAGCCACTACCACATGTGGAAGGACTTCCTTGCTTCGGATGCTGACTGGGCTCTGATTGCTGAGGACGATATCCTCATTTCCCCGGACCTGCAGCCTGTAGTGGAGAGGATTATCGAAAAGTATCCTCACGTGCAGATGGTTAACCTGTGCGATATTTACGCTTCTGAAGCTGGCAAGCTCAACCCGCAGGTTGATTACCCCCGTCTTTCGTTGTTCGCGCCCTTTGTGTACGGCAAGTACCGCATGGGTAGCTCCTATAGTTCGAAGCCTCTGTACGGCACCGGTTTGTACCTTCTGTCTCGTTCTGGAGCTGAACGACTCGTAGAGTGTTTTGGTGAGACGGTTCCCGGCGTTGTCGCTGACGATTTTGCTCTCTACCGTGAATGGGGAGTAGGCGTATATTTGGTGCAGCCCGGCCTGTGTGGTTGGGAAGGCACCAGCCTCATTCAAACTTCTGGCGTTCGTTACGTAGACAATTTCAATAGCGGCCTGCAAAATGCTGGGCTCCTCGACCGTTTGCGCATTGCTTTGGCGCCGAAGAAGCGTATTGCAAACGTGAAGAATATTCTGGAAGCCACTATCGATGATGTGAAGCAGCGTCTGGGACGATAACCCAGAAGACGGTAACTCAGAGATGGATTGGGCTACTGTCATCACATAAAAATGTATATATGTGGGTCTTCTGCCCCTATCCCCTCCCTATCGCGTGTATGCGGTAGGGAGGGGATTGTTTTTGCTGCACATCAGTACGACGTGGGCTATATCGCGTCTTAACCTGCAGGCACCTGAGATTGGTGCATGGTCAGTGATAGAATTCTTTCTACGCTACACAGTAGTGTGCGTATTTATCACACGCTCAATAGTCAGACTCCCTGCCACTTACGCACCGATTTTCAAGATTGATGAACTTTTTGTCGTGCAGGCGGTCTGATGTTCTGAAAGCTCGCCATTAACCGGCGCAATCTTCTGTCGCTGAGGTTTTCTGAGTGAGCTATTGAAGGGAAAAACATGGCAAAGATTCTGAAGTATGTTCTGGGCCTGGATGGCGCGAACCGTTTCGACTCGTTCTATTCGGTGGGTGCGCCGGCGCAGGGTTTTGTCCGTTACTCTGCGGTGGATAACCGTGATAACCACGTCGCGGATGAAGAGTTTGACGTTGAGTTTTTCCGTAGCCGCTGGCACCGCGACCCCAGCCCTGCTGAGAAGGGCTGCATGCTCAGCCATGTGAATATGTGGCGTGACTTTATTGCGAGCGACGCTGATTGGGCGCTGATTGCCGAAGACGACATTCTTCTTTCTCCGGACGCTGAGGCAGTGGTGAACGCAATCATCACGAAGTACCCGCAGGTGCAGCTGGTGAACCTCTGTGATTCTTTTGCGAATGATGCCGGCAAGCTGAACCCGCAGGTGGAGTACATCCGCCTGTCTCTGCTGTCTCCTTTTGTGCACGGTAAGTACCGTATGGGTAAGCCGTACGGTACCTGGCCCCTGATTTGCACCGGCCTGTACCTGATTTCCCGTTCGGGTGCCGAGCTGCTGCTCAAGCAGTTTGAGGATAA
>CAKPXD010000251.1 GCA_934201655.1 uncultured Streptococcus sp.
CGTAGCGAATGCATTTTCAAACTCTATCTCAATACATTCGTCAAGATGTGAAAAGAGTCTTCGTACCCCTTCCTTTAAGGGGGCACTAGACCATCTCTTATCGGCAGTGCCTTTCCTCAAGGATAAATTTGAGAAAAAATCTTCTTGTAATGCATCATTGTTCCCAGCATTTGAGTAAGAAATTTGCTCATCTTCTGGAAACCACATTTTACCAGCTAGTTCTAAATAACCATAAGGTACTCTTTTTGTATAATCGCCTTTTAAATATAATTTCATTCATCCTCGTCATCATAAACTGGCTCGCCATGGATTTTGATGTATTCTTCATTCCTGCGGTCGTCTTCTTCCCAAACAGGGTCTCTCACATCGTCCATAAACGGAATTTCTTCCAAACTCAGCTCATTTGCCTCTTCATAACTCATCAAAAGTATATCTTTATGCCGTTTTTTAAATTCCTCCACACTTAACCAGCTCTCTTTATCATCTTCGCTAATCTGACCGTCAATAGCAGTCGCGATTTCAATAGCCATAATGTAGAAAGCACGTTTATCAACAGTTAGAAGGTCAAGGTGGGTAGAAGCAATTCTTAAACATTCACCTTTCTCACGAAAATCCGACATCATAGCATCTTCATAGTCTAACTGTATATATTCTGACTTATGAGATAAAAAATCATATTTTATCCCTTCCTTAATCTGAACACTTTTCCATCTATCATCATGAGTTTTCTTGTCTAATTCTAAGTGAATAGAAAGTTTCTCAATTGGTAGTTCTAGATACCCAGCATACGACAAATCTGGCTCTATTCCATCTTTTTCCTCAAACCACATTCTCTTCGCTAGTTCTAAATAATCAAACGGAATTTCTTTTGTATAATCACCTTTGATGTAAACTTTCATTTTTCCTCCTATGATTTTAACCATTTAACAGCTTTTAAAATATATTTGACTAATTGATTTTTTTCATAATTTGATAATTTATTCAACTCAGGAAGTCTATCAATCCATTCTCTAGCACTTGCCACATCAACAATTTCGTCCATTCCCCTATGGGCATTAACTCTATAACCTGATTTCCCTCCCCCTGACTGAATCTGAACTTTACCACTATGGGGTTCTGCATCTACGCGAATATTTCCTTTCTTTCCTTTTATTTTTCCTTCAACAGTCCCAAAAGTCTTACTCGTCGGTCTATTTGCCTGCCAGCTGTCGTAGTTGCTGGAATAATTAACCTGAATTTCAGCATTTGCGCCACCTGTTTTACTAATAGCAGATCCTACAGATACTACACCACTAAATATGAGTGCATTTCCTGCATCTAAAGTAAGCTCTGCTGCAGTTGTTCCAGCAATAAAACTTGCCCCACCTGTCTCAGGAGCTAAAGCTAAACCTCCAGTTTCTGCTGCTACGCTAGCAAAGTCAAGCAATAAACCTGATAACATCTGACTAACTCCACCCCAAAATTCAGCAGAATTAGCTTCAAAATTTTCTTGAAGAAGTTCTTGATATTTTTCGTTGATCAATCTCGTAGAAGCACTATCATACTTCCCATTTTTTAGCACAGAAAAGTTATCATCTTTTTGATAATGACGATCTTTATAAACACTATTATCAAAAATTTCAATTAAATTCCCTTCATTGTCAATTTTTAGAGTATGGTTATAATCATCAATTATTTTTTT
>CAKPXD010000252.1 GCA_934201655.1 uncultured Streptococcus sp.
CTTTTCGGTTTCTGTATAGACTAATGCAAGTGTTTGATGATAGAGTTTGACAGTTTGGCAGCTTGCCTGGATAATGGGATTAGGTGGATCAATATCTTTATTCATATAGTCCACAAAAGCATTGTAAAGTTCTTCTGAATTAGTGTCTGTGTGTAGGGTATTAAGGGTTTGAGCAATTTCTTGGATAGAAAAAACAGACTTGAGAGTGGTAATAGCAATCAATCGTGCGATTTGTTTGCGTTGGTATTTTTTCTTTTCAGGTTTACTGATATAACCGTGTTTGACATAGTTGTTCACCATGGATGCTGTCAAACCTTTCTCCTTGTCAGGAGAAGCTGGAGGACAGATTTGATTGACATAGAGTAGAACCTGGTCCAGATAGAGATTGATACTTGGAATTTCTTCCCATTTTGGATAGGAAAAAGTGGTTTTCATTTCCGACTCCTTTTTATCTAGTTTTGATAACTAGATTATAAAACATTAGAAATAATAAGTCAAGTTTCAAGTGCTTGTAGAAAGAAATAATTTATGCTATGATGAGAGAAAATAGTATGAAAAGAGGATAAATAATGGAGATTCGCTTAGCCTTTCCTAATGAAGTAAATCAGATTATGCAAGTGATTGAGGGAGCCAAGAAATGTTTGGCAGAAGCTGGTAGCACTCAGTGGCAAAACGGCTACCCAGATGCAGATACCATTATTGAAGATATTATCTCTGGACAGGCTTATGTAGCCCTGGAAGAAGGAGAACTCTTAGCCTATGCAGCAGTGACTAAGAGTCCGGAAAAAGCTTATGAAGCAATTTATGATGGCAACTGGGATGGAAATGAAGCAGAATACTTAGTATTTCACCGTATTGCTGTTGCTAGTGATGTGCAAGGTCAAGGTGTTGCTCAGACCTTCTTAGAAGGCTTGATTGAAGGCTTTGATTACCTGGATTTTCGTTCAGATACGCACGCTAAAAACAAAGCTATGCAACATATTTTTGAAAAGCTAGGTTTTAAACAAGTTGGTAAAGTTCCAGTAGATGGGGAGCGCTTGGCCTATCAAAAATTAAAATCAAATGCCTAAGAAGTATGCAAAGATGCTGTACAAGTCACCGATTGGTCCCCTATCTCTGGTAGCAGATGACCGCTATCTGTTTGGGATATGGATTGAAGAAGAGAGCGATTTTGAGAAGGGATTATCTGAAAATGATGTAACTCTTGTTGAAAGTCATCCCATTTTAAATCAAATTACTTCCTATTTAGAGACTTATTTTAAGGGGAAAGATCAAGACTTATCTGAGATGCCTTTAGCTTCTGTCGGTAGTGACTTCGAAAAAAGAGTCTGGAACTACTTGCGTGAAATTCCTTTTGGACAGACTGTTACCTATGGACAAATAGCTAAGGACTTGCAAGTAGCTTCTGCCCAAGCAGTCGGAGGAGCAGTAGGTCGCAATCCTTGGTCTATTCTTGTCCCCTGTCACCGTGTGCTAGGTGCTGGAGGACGTCTGACAGGCTATGCATGGGGACTTGATAAGAAGGCTTGGCGCTTAACTCATGAAGGTGCAAGTTAGCACGAAAATAAAAAATAGA
>CAKPXD010000253.1 GCA_934201655.1 uncultured Streptococcus sp.
GCTTTGGGTTGTGTACTCAGCAGAGCTATCTTGCCAATGATCTTCAATATCTTGATGAAGCGTACCGCCTAGGGCTACATTATAAAGTTGGGTTCCGCGGCAGACGGTGAAGATAGGTTTATTTTGACGGCGAGCTTCCTTGATTAAAGCTAATTCAAAAATGTCCCGTTTGAGTAGATAATCATCGCTGTCAATGGCTTTTTCTTCTCCATAGAATTGAGGGCATACATTCTGACCGCCTGTGATGATTAATTTATCGACAATGGAAACATACTGTTTAGCCATTTCTTCATCACCGATTGGCAAAATCATTGGAATTCCGCCAACTTCTTTGACACCCTCAACGAATCCTGTCGCCGTATAGCTCATATGGATGAAGTGATCGTCTGGGATTTCTCTTTCATTTCCGGTTATTCCAATAATAGGTTTACTCATAGAGTGTTTAATACCTCTTTCAAATTAATAATCATTTTTTCTCATGAAGTAGAGCAAAGTCTGCAGTTCGCTAGTCAGGTCAACATACTGGACGACCACATCCTTAGGCAGGGATAGGTTTACAGGTGAGAAACAGAGAATGCCCTTGACACCAGCCTGAACTAAGATAGATGCGACTTCTTGAGCTTTTACGCTAGGTACAGTTAGGATGGCGGTTTGCACATTTCCTGACTGTATTTTTTCTTTGATTTGGGAAATTCCATAGATAGGAATTCCATCGCTGGTTGTGCTGCCAACTTCTGGATGGTCATCTATGTCAAAAGCCATTACAACCTTCATTTTATTGCGCTCATGAAAACGATAGTGCAGCAGAGCACGTCCCATATTACCAACGCCAACAATCATGACATTGGTAATAGCATTGTCGTTCAAGAGGTCAGCAAAAAAGTTCATCAATTTCTTGACATCATAACCAAATCCTCTGCGGCCAAGTTCACCGAAATAAGAAAAATCTCGTCTGACAGTAGCAGAGTCAATACCAATGGCTTCTGCAATTTGCTTGGAGTTTGCTTTTTCGATCTTCTCAGCATTAAAACGTTTAAAAATACGATAGTAGAGCGATAGCCTTTTAGCAGTAGCTCGGGGAATTGTAGTATTTTTTTCAGTTTTCACAAAATCACAACCTTTCTAATTCTATTTTATAGGAAGTTTGTGAAAAAATCAACTAATTAAGAGTGTTTGATTCATTAAAAAAGAAAAGAGTGAAAGTTTGAGTTATGCTATAGATGCAAAGGGATTAGTCCTGGTAGGAAGTCAAGTCTAACTGGTACATCTGGCGGTACAAGTCTCCAATTAACCCTGTAAAAGGCAGCTGGTGTCCATTATAAGTGATGGAAAGTACTTTGAGAGAGTCAGGAATTGTGACGCAGCCAGAGAAGGCAAGAAGAAATTCATCGAAGTCTTCATAGGTAAGTGTCCGTTTCACTTTATATGAGTCCAAATAGGTCAGTTCAACCATCGTTAATCCTTTCTTTGGGTTCGGTTGATTTTTTCTTCAAGTGTTCTAAGTAGAAGTCAAGCTCGTTTTTTTAAGAGTCTAAATCAAAAAAGCAAAATTGCGAGAA
>CAKPXD010000254.1 GCA_934201655.1 uncultured Streptococcus sp.
ATGCTATACTCAACATAGATAATTTCTCAGGGGGAAACTTGAATGAACATGAAAGAATTAGTCGGCAAGAAAGCCGCTGAATATGTAGAAAGTGGAATGACAGTTGGTTTAGGAACTGGTTCGACAGCCTACTATTTTGTAGAAGAAATCGGTCGCCGCGTGAAAGAAGAAGGCCTTGAAATCGTGGGAGTAACGACTTCTTTAGCAACGAAAAAACAAGCAGAAGCGCTTGGGATTCCGTTGAAGAGCGTGGATGAAGTGGATTATATCGACGTCACAATCGACGGCGCAGACGAAATCGCTCCAGATTTTTCAGGAATCAAAGGGGGCGGCGGTGCGTTATTATTCGAAAAAATCGTTGCCGAGCAATCAAAGAGTGTGATCTGGATTGTAGACGAATCAAAAATGGTCGACTACTTAGGTCGTTTCCCATTACCAGTGGAAGTGGTGCCTTATGGGTCAGAACAATTATTCAAACGTTTTGAAGCGCTAGGATACAAACCAACATTCCGCGAACGCGACGGAGAACGCTACTTAACCGATAGCAAAAACTACATTATCGACTTGGATGTTTATCCAATTAAAGACCCAATCGCATTTGGAGAAAAAATCAAAGGCATGACAGGCGTTGTAGAGCAAGGCCTCTTCACAAACATGACAGATATCGTGCTTGTTGGAACTCCTGATGGGGTTGTCGTAAAACAATTCTAAAAAAATAAGCCGCTTAGAGTCAGCACGGATGCGTGATTCTAAGCGGTTTTTGATTGGAGTAAACCGTGTCGAATTGCACACGGTTAATTTTAAAGGAGGATGCACTTTTTCAATTTGTGTAAGAAAATCAAGGCGGAGTGTGCTATACTAGTAAAGATTTAGTATTGAAAGGATCTGATGAAATGTCATCATTCATGGAAAGAAGAAAAGGATTGCTGTGCACCTTTGCCATCGCGGTGGTCGCAGTGATGCTCGATAAACTATTCCCAGTCATCGGAAGTGCGGTATTTGCCATTATTTTAGGGATGGCCTTAAACCAGTTTTGGAAAATTCCAAGTGATTTTAGACCGGGGATTAATTATTCAGCGAAAAAATTATTACATTACTCCATTATCGCGCTAGGATTTACAATGTCGTTTGCGCAAGTAAGTCAAACAGGTGCGTCATCGTTCCCAGTGACCATCGTGACAATCTCTGTGGCGTTTCTAACAGCACTATTGGTAGGGAACTTCTTCAAACTATCTCGTCCGTTGAAGATTCTTGTTGGATTCGGAACAGCAATCTGCGGGGGTTCTGCGATTGCGGCAGCTTCACCGATTATTAAGGCAGAAGACGATGAAGTAGCGTTGTCGATTTCAACGATTTTCCTATTCAACGTTATCGCAGTATTCTTATTCCCGTTCTTAGGACATCTGATGGGTATGGACGCGTCGCAGTTCGGACTTTGGGCAGGAACAGCGATTAACGATACTTCAAGCGTGGTCGCAGCCGGCGCAAGTTACAGTGCGGAAGCCTTAGAAATCGCAACAATCGTGAAACTCACTCGTGCGTT
>CAKPXD010000255.1 GCA_934201655.1 uncultured Streptococcus sp.
GGGGATGGGGCTGTTGGCCAATGTGCTGTCATTGCAGCTAAGATGCGTGGCGCATCGCAAATTGTCCTTATGAGTCGCCACGAAGACCGTCAACAAATGGCCTTGGAGTCAGGCGCGACAGCAGTCGTAGCTGAGCGAGGAGAAGAAGGAATTGCCAAGGTACGTGAAATTCTCGGCGGTGGAGCAGATGCAGCACTTGAGTGTGTTGGTACTGAGGCTGCTGTTGAGCAAGCACTGGGTGTCCTTCATAATGGCGGTCGCATGGGATTTGTAGGAGTTCCACATTATAAGAATCGTGCACTTGGTTCAACCTTTATGCAAAATATCTCTGTTGCAGGTGGAGCAGCTTCTACGACAACATACGATAAACAATTCTTGCTCAAAGCTGTCCTTGACGGTGATATCAATCCAGGTCGCGTCTTTACTTCAAGCTATAAACTGGAAGATATCGACCAAGCTTATAAGGCTATGGATGAACGTAAGACTATCAAGTCTATGATTGTGATGGATTAAAAAAAGAAAAACCTAATAGGATTTGAGAATCTCTATTGGGTTTTTTTATGTTCAAGTGTTGTGCTTAATGCAAGGTACTTTCTCTTAAAGTCAGTTTGGTTCCTAGCATGGTGAGGCTTGGAATTTTACGGCCGTGAAGGACTTCTCGGTTCAAAATATCCATTCCTGTGCGTCCCATTTCTTCGGTGTAGACTGTAATACTGGAAAGTGGTGGGAACACTTGCTTGGTTAGAATAGTATCATTAAAGGAAATAATGCTGACGCGCTCTGGAATGCTGATGCTGGCTTCTTGAAGGGCGCGAAGGGCACCAATGGCTAAACTGTCACTGGCTGCAAAAAAGGCCTGTGGAAGTTTCTCTCCTAATTTTTCGATAGCTTCTTTCATTAAGTCATATCCAGATTGGGTAGAAAATAGACCTTGAAAAACGAATTTCTCGTTATAAATTCCTTTTTCTTGCATATAGGATTTAAAGTAATCTAAGCGTTTATCTGCGATGACTTCTTCTTGGTCAGTAGTAGTTTCAAGACCGGATAGGATACCAATCTTCTTAAGTTCGTGGTCTGTAAAGTAATCAATCACCTGTCTAACAGCATTATTAAAATCCGTAATAACACAGGTATGACCAAGGGCAATTGTATCACTATCTAAAAATACTAGGGGTTTTTGATATTCCTCAAATGACGCAATCTGTACTTGGCTAAATTTTCCAATACAAAGGATTCCAATGACTTCTTCGCTAAGTGTAAAAGGCTGGTCATTAAAATAGCGCAAAATCTCGTAATCTAATTCTTGAGCTCTATTTTCAATCCCTAGTCGAATCTGGTAGTAGTAGAGATCTTCCAGCTCTCCCTGTTCACTGACCCACTGAATGATAGCAATCTTCTGTTTGAGTTTATGACTTTCGCCAGTTTTGAGATGTTTGGTATAGCCTAGTTCTTCGGCGACTGTTAAAATACGATGTCGGGTTTCTTCTGTGACAGATAGACTCTGATCGCGATTGAGGACACGGGATACAGTTGCGAT
>CAKPXD010000256.1 GCA_934201655.1 uncultured Streptococcus sp.
CATACATTAGCAACGCGTCTCTATGATGCAACCAAATCACAGGTTTTGGTCAGCCACCAGCTGGGACATGCTAGCACCCAAGTAACGGACCTGTATACCCATATCGTTAATGACGAACAGAAAAACGCCTTGGATAGTTTATAAAATACATAATATAAATTATGTAAATAATAGCTACAAAAAAGAAGCTGGAAAAAACCAACTTCTTTTTTTTGTTTATTCTACAACTGCTTCAGCAATTTCTTCTGCAGTGATTCCTGCGAAGTAACGGCCTAAGTTAATAGTTTGAAGTGCTTTAAGAACATCTTCACGTTCGTATTTAATGCCACGAAGAACGTCTTCTACAGCTGCTACGTCTTCAATACCGAAGAAGTCACCGTAAATCTTGATGTCCTGGATTTTTGATTCAATAACATTCGCAAAGATTTCAACCTTACCACTTGGGAATTTAGTACCACGACGAACGTTATATTCAGGTGATTTCCCATAGTTCCAGTCCCAAGTTCCAAACTTAGTATCTTTGATACGATTGATTTCAGCCAATTCTTCATCTGAGAAGACATATTCTGTCATCTCAGGATATTCTTTTTTCATGTATTCCAAGAGTAGATCACGGAATTCTTCAACTGTAATTTTTTCTGGCAATTCATCGATGATGTTGGTTACACGAGCACGAACCGATTTAACACCTTTAGACTCGAACTTATCTTTGGATACCTTAAGTGCGTTAGCAAGGACAGACAAATCAACGTCAAAGAGAAGACAACCATGGTGCATGATGCGTCCGTTGATATAAGCTTGCGCATTACCACAGAATTTTTTTCCATCGATTTCTAAGTCGTTACGACCTGTAAATTCAGCTTTAACACCAAGTTGAGCTAAAGTATTGATTACTGGAGTTGAGAAACTCTTAAAGTCAAATGCTTTAGTTTCATCTTCTTTAGAAATGATTGTATAGTTAAGGTTGTTCAAATCGTGGTAAACAGCTCCACCACCACTGATACGACGAACCACTTCAATTCCATTTTCGCGTACATAGTCACGGTTAATTTCTTCGATGGTATTTTGGTGACGACCTACAATGATAGAAGGCTTGTTAATCCAAAGAATAAAGATTTGATCTTCATCAAGGAGATGTTTAAAAGCATATTCTTCCAAGGCGATATTAAAGGCAGTGTCGTTTGAATGATTGATAATGTATTTCATAAGATACCTTCTAATACGATAGAGACTGGAAAATAATTCCAGTCTAGTCTATCTATTTTTATTTTTTCTTAGGTGAATGGATAGCCATTCCAAGAACATCCGCAAATGCTTCGTACATAACTTCAGAGTATGTTGGGTGACCGTGGATTGTCTTAAGCATTTCTTCTACAGTGATTTCCATTTCGATGATGCTTGACGCTTCATTGATCAACTCTGCAGCTGCAGGGCCAATGATGTGGACTCCAAGGATTTCACCATATTTCTTGTCTGCAATGACTTTAACAAATCCTTGAGC